>JAFONG010000106.1 GCA_017418585.1 Erysipelotrichaceae bacterium
AAAAAGAAGGGGTAAAATTATGGTTACAAATTTTGTATTTCCACAACTGCTTAGAACTGTCGTTCTGGTAGCGATCGCAGCGTGGGCAAGCTTACTTTCTCACATGTGCATCTCTAACTTCAACGATGGCGCTAGACCTGTCTTCCCTGAATTAATGGAAGGCAGAATGACCCGTCCTGAATTCGCCGTTGTCGTTACCGGCATGGGCTTCGGCTGGGTCATGGCTGGTTTCAACCAGTGGTTAGGCACAGGCCTGATCGCCTGCCACCTGATCCTGATCGCTACGGACTGTATCGGTGCATGGTCACCTAACAAGTATGTAGCTCTGGCTCTGGGTGCTGCGTATGGTCTGCTTTGTGCCTATGGTACACAGGCTATCGGTGCATTGTTCAACGGTCTGCCATACAACTTCCTGAATGACCTGACAAACATCACGAGCCCTGTTCTTCCTATCTTCTGCATGTATCCGGCAATTGCCATAGCCGGTCAGTTCGGAGCTAAGAAGGGCATCGTTGCTGCAGTCGTTACGGGTATTGTCTACATTTTCTGCACAGTCGTAGGAAGCGTACAGATCGGCCAGACTTCAATGGCTCTGTATCCTTACACATTCGCCATGCTGGCAGGCATGATCTGCCTGGTTGTTAATGCCGTACAGGCATCCAAGAATGCTGAAGCGATCGAGACGACTGAAGAAGAAGAAAATATCTTCACCAAGAACGCTGAAAGAATCAAGAAGAACTGGATCTATCTGTGCGTCCAGGGTGCTCTCAACGCCTTAGGCATCAAGATCCTGGCTCAGGCTTATCAGCCAGTCATCCTTGCTTCCGCTATCACAGCCGGTGACATGAACATCTTCTATCTGGCTATGATCGGAGTAATCTTCGCGTTTATTCCGCTGATCGTTTCTACCGCTCTGGCTACAGGCGTTTATCAGGCCGTAGGTCTGACTGCCGTCATGCTGGTTGGTGCAATGGTACCGGATTCCATGTGGTTCCTGGCTCCTGTTGCAGGTTTCGCTGTAGAGTTCATCGAGATTCAGCTGCTTGGTCTGTTAGGTAAGGCTTTATCCAAGTTCCCTGAACTGACAAAGTGCGGCGATCACATTCGTGATGCCATGATCTCATGCACGACTCTGGCTTTGACGATCGGTGCTTTCATGGCCGGTAATGCGATCTGGGGCGCTGTAGGTCTGATGATGGTTGGTGGCTTCTATACTCTCAACGAAGTAACCGGTCAGCGCGTTCCTAAGTCCGCTGTAGGCCCTCTGGCAGCCGTTGCTGTAGGTCTGCTTTACAACCTGGCTATACTGTTACACATCGTAAGCTTATAATTGTTTTAAAGGAGGCTTTCTTATGAAGATTGAATGTTGTGGTTTGACTGCTACGCAAACGAAGCAGATCATCGACAAGGATTTTGCGGATCAGGTCGAGACCTTTGTAGATCCGGATATGGTTGCTGCTAGAAAAGTCAAGGCGGGCGAGATGGATTATTATCTTGGCAGCTGCATGACCGGAGGCGGCGGTTCGCTGGCTACGGCAATCATGGTTCTGGGCTACGGAAACTGTCTGGTCGTATCCAAGCAGGGCAACTGTCCGAATGAGAAGCAGATCCGGCATATGGTCTATGCGGGAAATCATAAGGCTTTTGGTTATGTAAAATCACATACCGAACAGGTCGTTCCTGCTCTGGTCAAAGCACTGACAGACAAGGCCGAAGGAAAGCCGGAATAAAAAAGAAAGAACAGGCATTCCGAGAGGAATGCCTGTGTTTTGAGGAATACTGATGATTCGTACGATATTAAGAGATATGAGCTGTGAAGAGCTCGGTTTAACTCTGGCGCATGAGCATTTCATTGTTGATCTGGACCGGATCCGCAAGGACGGCTATTCTTTTATTCTGGATGTCGATGAAGTCGTTCCGGAAATCAGAAAGGCCATGGATCAGGGAATTCACAGCGCTTTTGAAGTGACTACCAACGACATGGGAAGAGATGTCAGGAAACTTAAGGAGATCAGTGAGAAGACAGGTCTGAATATCGTCTGTTCAACAGGTTTTTATCTGTCGGAATATCATCCGGAATGGCTCGATGACGCCTCCAAGGAAGAAATCGCGGAAGTGTATATCAGGGATCTGACGGAAGGAATAGACGGAACGGATATCAGAGCGGGTCTGATCGCGGAGATCGCATCAAGTCCGAAAGGATTTGTCGGGAATGAAAGGAAGATCCTGGAAGCGGCGGGACTGGCTTCAAAGAAGACCGGTTTTGCGGTATCGACCCATACCGGAAGGATAGCCGCGCAGGAGACGATAGACATCCTTCTGAAAGAGGGCGTTGAACCCGACAGGATCATTCTGGGGCATCAGGATCTGATCGATGATCCGGGATATCACCTGTCCTTGCTGAAACAGGGTGTCAATATCGCCTTCGATACTTGCGGCAAAACCGCATACATGCCGGACGAGACCAGGGCAATGAATGCCTTGAAGCTGAGTGAAGCCGGATATGCAGATCATTTGGTGCTGTCAAACGATATCTCCAGACATACCTATTTCACTTCTTTCGATGGAAAGGGTTATCTGGCCGTTATGGGCAGC
The DNA here is from genome assembly GCA_017418585.1 of Erysipelotrichaceae bacterium. GTDB lineage: Bacteria > Bacillota_I > Bacilli_A > Erysipelotrichales > Erysipelotrichaceae > Colivicinus. The sequence goes on from JAFONG010000106.1 coordinate 2,596, forward strand.
GTCGTTCCGCTGATGAAAGAATACGGACTCCCGGAAGAGACTATCCGCAAGTTCCTGGCGGACAATCCGGCAAGAATCGTCAACAATCCTCAGATCTGAGACAGGAGAAGAAGATGTTTCTAGAAAAACTGATAGAAAGAAATCCGAAGCTGATCGAATGTGCATTTAAGCTCCATCAGGAAGGAAAGCTGCTGCCGGATACCTATGTTCTGGATCTTGACAGTATCCTATACAATGCCAGGGAAATGAAGAAAGAAGCAGATCGCTGCGGTATCGATCTTTATTTTATGTTGAAGCAGATCGGAAGAAATCCGATCATAGGCAAGGAACTGATGAAGTTGGGATTCAGAGGCGCAGTCGCTGTCGACTACAAGGAAGCGCTGTGCTACATCGATAACGGCATCCATCTGTCCAATGTCGGTCACCTGGTACAGATTCCCAAGGCTGCCATGGATAAGATCGTTGCATCCAAACCGGACTATGTTACGGTCTATTCCTATGAGAAGATCCTGGAGATCGATGAGGCAGCGGGAAGATGCAACACGGTCCAGAAGCTTCTGATCAGGATCTCCGATCCGGATTCCCAACTTTATTCGGGACAGATCGGCGGTTTCCACAGCGATGAACTGAAAGAGCTCTTCGGCAGGATCGATGAACTGGAGAACGTCCGTGTCGGAGGACTGACGGTTTTTCCTGCGCTTCTATATTCGGAAGCGGAAAACAGAATACTTCCTACCGCCAATATCAAGGCCATGGAGAGAGCCAGGAAGATAGCGGAAGAACACGGCTATCAGGATCTTAACATCAATCTTCCTAGCGCAACCTGTACCGCATCCATTCCGTTGATTAGTGAACTTCATGGAATAAGTGGTGAGCCGGGTCATGGGCTGACGGGTACGACACCTTTGCATAAGCACAGCGAACAGATCGAAGTTCCCGCCTATGTCTATGTATCCGAGGTATCTCATGGATTCGACGGAAAATCCTACTGCTACGGAGGCGGACATTACCGCAGAGGGCATATGGAGAATGCGTTGATTGGAAAAGACCTGAATAACGCAATTCTGACGAAAGTCGTTGCACCGGATGACGACTCGATCGACTATCACTTCGAAATCGAAGACCTGTTTCCTGTCGGTGAATGTGTACTGATGGCATTCAGGACACAGATCTTTACCGTAAGATCGCAGGTCGCCGTCGTTTCCGGAATACAGAGCGGCAATCCTGAAGTGCTTGGCCTGTATTCGCCTTTAGGAGAAAGGCTGGAAAGAAACTGGTAATGAACTATAAAGATGCGCACCGGCTGGCACTGCTGAATCCTTACCGCTCTGTGGTAAAGGTTTTTGAATGTCAGGAAGGCGATATTCTTACAGGAATCAAGAACGTATCTTCCATTCCGAATACTCTGATGCTTAAACTGGAGAAGACAGGATTCGCTCTGCATACGATAGACAAGAAATCGCAGCTGGCAGGAAGAGCCGTAGATACGGAACTCATCAATCCCATCACCGGTCACTACATGTCCGGTTCTTCTTCCGGAACGGCATTGAATGTCTTTGCCGGAATCAACGATCTGGGTATCGGTAATGACGGAGGAGGATCCGTGCTTGCGCCTGCGATGTGCGTGAATATCCTGGGCTTTATCTCGAAACTGATCGAGAAAGACAGAGTCCAGAACACGAAGAAGAATACCGATGGAATGATTGCCGGAAATTCTCTGGGTTTTATGGCCAGAGACAGGAAGATTCTGCTGAAGGCGATCAGGGATTCCATTCACATAGAAGCGGCCGACGACTACGGAACCGTACTGTCCGATAGAGAATATTCCGGTATCCGGTCGGAAGTGATTCAGATAGAAGATGCCTTTAAGCCAAGAAAGGAACTGACGGAATATCTTAAGAGTGTTTTAAAAAGCTGTGATGTGCTGATCATTCAGGAAGGTCCGGTCGATCTTTACGGTTTCGGCGATTCACTGTTCGGTCATTTCGATGAAAGAACAAGACAGATGCAGAAAGACAGCGGCAAGGGCTATGTCCGTGTATGCAACACGGCGGAAGCTACCGCAATGATAATCCCGGGGAAGGAACTAGGCTGCGGAACGCTGTTGATGTGCGAAAGCACCAGAGAGAAAGTCGGCCGTCTGCTGAAAGCGGCAGAATACATCGAAGATGTTCACGATGAACTGATCGAGAGGTATTTCCTGGATGTAGAGAGTTATTTTAATGAAGGGTATCAGGTGTAAGGAGAATTATGAAAACATATCCGTTACAGAGTATTTCGCTGGAGGAAGCGACACAGAAACAGTTCAGGATGGTTTCCTGTATCACCCACCACTTTACCGGTTATGAACAGTTGAGCAGGGGTGATCTGGGTGTGCATCAGCCGGAGAATCAGCCTTTAACGACAAAGAAGGCCGAAGAAGCGATAGCTGAATTCTTTTCCAGTGAAGCTGCGATCATGGTCAGGGGTTCCGGTACCGGAGCTATTCGTTATGCCCTGTCTGCCGTGGCAAAGGCGAAAGACAAGATACTCATTCATGATGCACCGGTATATTCGACGACGAAGATCAGTTTCGAAATGCTGGGATCTGAAACGGTCAGAGCGAACTTCAATGACATAGAGGATACCAGAAAGGTCATGAGAGAAAACGTCGACATCAAGGCGGTTTTGATCCAGCACTCCCGTCAGCTGCTGGAGGATTCCTACGATCTGAAGAAAGTGATTGATACGATCAAGAAAGAAAGAGACATCCCGATCGTCATCGATGAAAACTATGCGGTCATGAAAGTCGACAGAATAGGCTGCGAAATGGGTGCGGATCTTTCCTGTTTCTCGACTTTTAAGTTGCAGGGTCCCGAAGGGATCGGCGTCGTTGTTGGAAAGAAAGAATACATCGACAGGATCAGAAAGATGCATTATTCCGGAGGATGTCAGACCCAGGGACATGAGGCGATGGATGTATTGAGAGGTCTGGTTACCGCACCGGTATTGCTGGCGGTACAGGCACAGACCAATGAAGAAGTACTTAGAAGACTGCAGAACGGCGAAGTTGAAGAAATCAAGGACGTCTGCATCGCCAATTCCCAGTCCAAGGTCTTGGTGGTTGAATTTAGGAAGGACATCGCCGAAGCAGTGCTGAAAAACGCGGAACAGCTTGGTGCTTTGCCTAATCCCGTAGGGGCTGAGAGTAAATACGAACTGGCACCGATGTTCTATAGGGCATCCGGCACGGTCAGAGAGAAGGACCCCGATATCGTGAAACGTCTGATCCGGATCAATCCGAACCGTGCAGGTGCAGATACGGTGATTGAGATATTAAGAGAAAGCGTTAAGAGATCTCTTTAGAATGGACTGTTTATGAAAAGAAGATTTGTTGTGATTGTTCTGGACGGTTTCGGCATGGGTGCAACTGCGGATGCCGCCATCAAAAGACCGGGAGATGAGAGAGCCTGTACAATAGGCTCTATTCTGCATGATTATCCTGACCTGTATCTGCCTAATCTGGAAGAACTGGGACTGATGAATGCCTATGGACATGAAAGCGAAAGGATGAAGTTTCGGAAGGATGCAAACTACGGCAAGGCGGAACTGATGCACTTCGGTGCAGATACTTTCATGGGTCATCAGGAAATCATGGGTACAAGACCGAAGGATCCGGAGATCGTCCCTTTCCAGGAAAAAGTGGATATCGTTGCGAAACATCTGAAGGATGAAGGACACAAGGTTGAGATCGTCGAAAAAGAAAGTCTGCGTTACGTAGTATGTGACGATTACGTGACAGTAGCGGACAATCTGGAAGCCGATCTGGGCATGTGCTACAACGTAACCGCCCCGCTTGACTACATGCCTTTCGAAAAAGAACTGGAGATTGCCAGGAAAGTCAGAGAAGTCGTAACGGTAGGCAGAGTCATCGTCTTTGGCGGTACAGGCAATACGATGGATGATCTCTATGCTGCAGAAGAGATCAAAGACGGCAAATATATCGGCATTGCTTCGGCGAAGTCGAAGTCCTATGATCAGGGCTATCAGTGTCTGCATCTGGGCTACGGCGTCGATCCGAATGTCCAGGCTCCGACCATCCTGACAAAGCAGGGTATTCCCTGCGTTTTGATCGGGAAGGTGGCGGATATCGTACACAATGAAAGAGGTCTGTCCATTTCCTGCGTTCCTACAGCCGAATGTCTGGAACACACTCTGGATCAGATGAAAAAAATGGATTCGGGATTCATATGCACTAATGTCCAGGAGACGGATCTGGCAGGTCATTCCCAGAGCACAGCGAGATATAAAGAAATACTGGAGATCGCCGACAAAGGACTGAAACCGATTCTGGATGAACTTCAGGATGAAGATTTTCTGGTCATCATGGCTGACCATGGCAACGACCCTAATATCGGACACTCCAAGCACACCAGAGAGAATGTTCCGTTACTGATCAGATACAAAGACAGAAAAGGAATCCACGTCGGATTAAGAAAGAGTCTTTCGGATGTCGGTGCATCGGTTTGCGATTACTTCAATGTGGATGCACCGCAGAACGGCGAAAGCTTTCTTCCTCTTTTCTTGCAGGAGAAACTATGAGCGATTTTGTGAATACCGTAACCGGTCCTGTCTCTATCGATGAACTCGGTTTCATCTCTCCGCATGAACACATCCTTTTCTCTGCCCGCGATTGCTGCATCGCTCAGGAGATTGAAGAACTGAAAGACTACTGTCGTTTTGGCGGCAGAACGATCATGGAGATGTCTACGCCGGAAATCTGTGCTATGGATGTCAAGGAGGACAGGATCAGCGTACTGAAAGAACTCTCCGAGAAGACGGGTGTGCAGATCGTTTACGGCGCTGGCTTCTATAAGGAACCCAGGCTTCCTGAATTTGTCAGGGAAGCATCGATTGATGAACTGAAGAACGAGATCAAAAGAGAACTGCTGGAAGGAAGAGGCAGAGGCAGGATCAAAGCCGGGTTTATCGGCGAAGTCGGTTCCAGCAACTATACAGTCCACGAAACCGAGGAAAAGGTACTAAGAGCCGCAGGCCGAGCCAGTGCGGAAACAGGATATGGCATATCTACCCATACCGGCAGAGGAAGCATGTACAGGGAACAGTTCTCTTTCTTCGAAGAAGAGGGAGCCGATCTAACGCATGTGATCATCGGCCATCAAGATGTCTATCCGCATCTGGAAGAAAGAATGGCGGATTACGAATACATCTTCTCCAAAGGCGCAGGCGTGCAGTTCGACTGTTTCGGTAAACAGGGTTTCTTCGAATTAAACAACGATATTGAATACGGCCAGAAATTCCCATACGACGATGAACGGGCCAGAATGATCAGGAAGCTTGTCGATATGGGCTATATCAGACAGATCTTCATTTCCTGCGACATCGACGGCAGGACGCTGATGAAGAACTGGGGAGGATGGGGATACTCTCATCTGATTACCAGAGGCTTAAGCCTGTTAAGAAAAGCCGGACTTACCTGGGAGCAGATCGATCAGATCACCAGAGAGAATCCGAAGGAGTTCCTACGGGTCAGGAAATAAAAATCGCTATGAAAAAGATCAGAGAATACTGCAAAAAAGAACTTGGTTTTAAAAAATATACAGACGGCTTTCTGGATGATCTTTCCAGACTTCTGAAGTCGAAGAGAAACGGAAAGAATACGGATCTTATCTGGCTGAAGAAAGAAACGGAAGACCTGTGCAGACTTCTGAAAGAGGAAGGATATGAGACAGAAGAAAAGAAGGCACTGATTCATGAACTTCTTGGCGGATATCTGAAAAAGGAAGCCGATGCGGTTGTTTTTGAAACCCATCCGTTAAAGATGATATCCATGAAGGAAGAGATTCAGAATCAGTATCGTCTTGTCGACATCATGCACCGTCATTTCAACGGTTTTGAAGCGCTGGAAGCGGGAGATTACGGATGTCATATCAGATATGGAAGACCGGAAAGAACGGTTAAAGTCGAAGAAGTTCTGGCGGAATACTTTCACACTGAAGCGGCAGCTCTAGTCAGAGGTGGCGGAACTGGAGCCATCAGGGCAATGTGCTGCGCTTCTTTGAAGCCTGGAAACAGGGTTCTGATCCATGATGCGCCGCTGTACAAGACAACCCAGATCACGCTGGAAGCCATGAATGTACAGATCGTAAAAACCGATTTTAACGATTTCAGAAACATCGAGAAAGAACTCAAGAACGGCATCGATGTCCTATACATCCAAAGAGTACGTCAGAAACTCTCCGACAGCTATGACGAGATCAGGATCATCGAAAGAGTCAGAAAGATCGATCCGGAAATAACCATTCTGACCGATGAAAACTATGCCGTAAACAAAGTTGAGAAAACGGGTGCTGCGGCAGGCGCGAATATGTCTGCGTTCTCGACCTTCAAGCTTCTGGGTGTTCCGGGAATCGGACTTGTTATTGGAACAAAGAAAATGATCGACATCGTTCATGAACAGAACTACTCCGGAGGAGGTCAGGTACAGGGTCCTGAAGCGATGGAGACCTTAAGAAGTCTGGTAGAAAATCCGGTACTTCTGGGGGTTCAGTCACTTTCCGTGGACGATATTGTAAAGCGTCTGAATCAGAAAGAAGTTCCGCATGTCGAGAAAGCCCTGAAAGCCAACATCGAAGAAAGAATCATTCTGGTAAAGCTGGATCTGCCGATCGCAAGAGAAGTCATTGAACGTGCAATCGCTTACGGAGCCCTTCCTCATCCGGTTGGATCGGAAAGTCGCTACGAGGTTCAGGCTCTCTTCTACAGGATCGCCAAAGTCATGATCGATGAGAATCCTGTTCTAAGCAGGTACGTGATCCGCATCAATCCGATGCGCTCCGGCCCGGACACCGTGATCCGCATCCTCAGCGATTCCATCCGGGATGTCATGAAAAAGAAACAGTAAAAGAACACAGCGGTGTTCTTTTCTTTAAAATACTTCGTGACATCAGAATAAAAATGCTATAATAGAAAAATAGAGCGAGAGAAGAGAGTTATGGAGAACAATTACAACGTTAAAGAAGATTTAATTGCTCAGGTTGAAGAACTGTTAAAGAGCGAAGATGCACCTGGAGCCTACGCGAGAGCGAAGG
>JAFONG010000107.1 GCA_017418585.1 Erysipelotrichaceae bacterium
AGCGACCGGATACGGAGCGATCTATTATCTGAACGAAGTTCTTAAGGATCAGGGAGATTCTTTGGCCGGTAAACGCATCGGCGTTTCCGGTTTCGGTAATGTCGCCTGGGGGATCATGAAGAAGTCTGCCGAACTCGGTGCCAGGGTGACATACATGTCCGGACCGGACGGCTACATTCATGACGAAGAAGGCATCATCACACCGGAGAAGATTGATTTCATTGTCGGGATGCGCCGGGATGACCCGATGCACTGCAGACCGTATGCGGAGCGTTTCGGATGTGAATTTGTCGAAGGAAAGAAATTCTGGGGCGTAAAGGATGTCGATATCTACATGCCTGCGGCGATACAGAACGACGTGCTTCTGGAGGATGCGAAAAGAATCGCGGATTCCGGCGTGAAGTATTATATTGAAGTCGCAAACATGCCTACCGCAAACGACGCTCTGGAACTGTTAAGAAAGAGTCCTGTCATTGTCGCGCCGTCCAAGGCGGTCAACGCCGGAGGTGTGGGCGTTTCCGGACTGGAAATGTCCCAGAATTCGCAGCGGCTTTCCTGGAGCGAAGAAGAGGTGGATGAACTGCTGAAGCTGATGATGAAAAACATCTACAGAGATTCGAAAAGGGCAGCGCAGGAATACGGCCTTGGTTATGATCTGATCGGCGGAGCGAACATCGCCGGTTTCGAAAAGGTCGCCCGGGCGATGTACGAACAGGGGATTTTCTAGATCACCACATCCTGCGGTATTCCTTGGGGGTCATGCCTTCGATCTTCTTGAAAAGTCTGGAGAAGTAGTTGGCATCCGCGATCCCGCAGTTCTTGGCGATATCTTCCATGCTCAGATCGGTGAATCTGAGCATTTTTTTTGCTTCGGTGATCCTGCGGTTCTGCAGGTAGGTGTTGACCGTTACGCCGTAGGTATTCCTGAAGAGTCTGGTCAGATAGAACTTGTTGATGTAGAAGATCTGCGACAGGGAATCCAGAGAAAGGTCTTCCGAATAGTGCTCGTCGATGTAGTCTTTGATGTCGAAAATGTGATAGATCGTATTGCGTCCGCTTTCTTCATAGACCGTCTCTCCCATTAAGAGCGTCAGAAGGTCGTAGAGGCAGCCGTTGATCTTCATGTCCCGGATGTAGTCGTCGGATCCCGCAATGGCGCAGATGCGGTTTATGAGCTCCTGATAGGAATTCTGTTTCCCGCTGATGAAGATGTTGCTTCCGTTTCTTTCCAGGTATTTCCGGTAGATGGAGGAAACATCCTTTCCATAGAAGTGGACCCACATGATGTTCCAGTTGTCGGAAGAATGGGAATAGCCGCTCCGGCAGTCGATGAAGACGCAGGAGGAACGATTCAATCGATATTCCCGGTTCTGATAGGTAAAGGTGCCGTTTCCTTCCAGAACGATCAGGAAAAGAAAGGAATCCAGATCATTTCGGGAACTGATATGTTTCTTTAAGGACCTGAGTTCTCCCGCTTCCTGCAGATAGATCAGGGAATCTTTCGCGAATTCGCTTGGCGTATAGACGATACGCCTGCTGTCGACGACATTGTTCATGTCAATATTATGCTATAAAAAGTCAATTTAGTCTATTATCATCAATATTTTATCGGTTTAATATAGTATCTGAGTGAGGTCAATATTATGAAAAAAGCGTTAATTACCGGAATTACCGGACAGGATGGCTCGTATCTGAGCGAACTGCTGCTGGAAAAGGGATATGAAGTACACGGCATCATCAGAAGGTCGTCCGTCGACTACAGAGAGCGCATCGCCCATCTGGAAAACGATGATCGTTTTCATCTGCACTACGGTGATCTGGGCGACTCCATCAGCCTGATCAAAGTCATCAGCACTGTCAGGCCTGACGAGATCTACAATCTGGCGGCCCAGTCCCACGTTCAGGTCAGTTTCGATGTTCCGGAATTCACGGCCGATATCGATGCCATCGGGATCCTGAGGATCCTGGAAGCCGTCAGGATCTGCGGACTCGAGAAGACCTGCCGCATCTATCAGGCTTCCACTTCGGAGCTGTATGGAAAAGTCGAAGAAGTCCCGCAGTCCGAGACGACGCCTTTCCATCCGTATTCTCCTTATGCGGTAGCCAAACAATACGCCTACTGGATCGTCAGGGAATACCGGGAAGCCTATGGAATGTTTGCGGCGAACGGCATACTGTTCAATCATGAATCGGAACGCAGAGGCGAGACCTTCGTTACGCGGAAGATTACCCTTGCGGCCGCACGCATCGCCCAGGGCAAGCAGGAGAAGCTTTATTTAGGCAATCTGGACTCGCTGAGAGACTGGGGCTACGCCAGGGACTATGTCGAATGCATGTGGCTGATCCTGCAGCAGGATGAACCGGACGACTATGTCATCGCCACCGGCGTGCAGCACAGCGTCAGAGAATTCTGTGAACTTGCTTTCAGGCATGCCGGCATCGAGCTGGAATTCAAGGGTAAAGGAATCGAGGAAAAAGGCTACGACCGGAAAACGGGCAAGGTCCTGGTCGAAGTTTCCAAAGACTTCTACCGTCCGACCGATGTCGTCAATCTTCTGGGCGATCCTTCCAAAGCCAGAATGAAACTGGGCTGGAATCCGACCGCTACTTCCTTTGAAGAACTGGTCAGGCTGATGATTGAACACGATATGAAGAAAGTCGCAGTAGAAAGGGCAGAGGAACAGATCCACCGCAATCTGGCGGAATATCTGGAGAAAGGCGTGGTGAAATAAGATGATGAACAAAGACGCGAAAATCTACGTGGCCGGACACCGGGGAATGGTGGGATCGGCCATTGTCAGACAGCTGAATAAAGAAGGTTATCACAATATCATAACAAGAACGCACAAGGAACTGGATCTGTGCAGACAGGAAGAAGTAGAGAGATTCTTTGAAGAAGAGAAACCGGAATACGTCTTTCTGGCGGCAGCCAAGGTGGGAGGCATCGTCGCGAATCAGTCCGCCCTGGCCGACTTCATGTACGACAACATGATCCTGGAGATGAACGTCATCCATTCGGCCTGGAAAAACGGCTGTAAAAAACTGGAATTTCTGGGCTCCAGCTGCATCTATCCAAGAATGGCGCCGCAGCCGATGAAAGAGTCCTGTCTGCTGACAGGAGAGCTGGAGAAGACAAACGAAGCCTATGCACTGGCCAAGATCAGCGGACTGAAGTACTGCGAATTTCTGAACCGGCAGTACGGAACCGACTACATTTCGGTCATGCCGACGAACCTCTACGGTCCAAACGATAACTATCATCCGGAACACTCCCATGTGCTTCCTGCCCTGATCAGAAGGTTTCATGAAGCCAAGGTCAACGGCCTGCCTTATGTGACCTGCTGGGGCGACGGATCGCCGCTGAGGGAATTCCTGTACGTGGACGATCTGGCGGAACTGTGCGTCTTCCTGATGAACAACTATTCGGGAAACGAGACGGTCAATGCCGGAACAGGCAAGGAACTGTCCATAAAAGAACTGACCGAGCTGGTCGCGAAAGTGATCGGCTACAGGGGCGAGATACGCTGGGATACAAGCAGACCAAACGGTACACCGAGAAAGCTGCTGGACGTATCCAAGGCCACAGCTTTGGGATGGACCTACAAAACGGAGCTGGAAGAAGGCATCGCTCTGGCTTACGAAGACTTTTTGAACAACCCGATGAGGGCGGAGAGGTAGAATCATGAACATCATACTGTTATCAGGCGGATCAGGAACAAGACTGTGGCCTTTAAGCAATGAAACGATGTCGAAGCAGTTCCTGCGTCTTTTAAGAAACGAGAAAGGCGAGAAGGAGTCGATGGTACAGAGGGTCTTCCGTCAGCTCAAGGAGACGAAGATCGATGCGAATATCGTCATCGCGACGGGAAAATCGCAGGTCGAGTCGATCCGTTTCCAGCTGGGAGAAGACAGCGATCTGGTGGTGGAACCGGAGAGAAGGAATACCTATGCCGCCATCCTGCTTTCGGCCGCCTATCTGAAATACAGAAAACACATCGGTGACGATGAATCGGTTCTGGTCCTTCCGGTCGACCCTTATACGGACAACGCCTATTTCGAGACGCTGCATAAAATGGATGAAGTCATTCAGAGCGGACGATCGCAGATGGTACTGATGGGCATCGTCCCGACCTATCCAAGCGAGAAGTACGGCTACATCATCTGCAAGGAAGATGAAGGGGATGTCAGAACGGTCACCAGATTCCAGGAAAAACCGGATCTGGAAACGGCGAAAGAGCTGCTGGAACAGGGCGCCTTCTGGAATGCCGGTGTCTTCGGCTTCAAGCTGAGCTATATCATGGATATCCTGCACAAGGAACTGAAAGCGGATTCCTACGAGGAAGTTCTGGAACAGTTCCCGCAGATCAAGAAGAACAGCTTCGACTATGAGGTCGTCGAAAAGGCCGATTCCATCAGCATGGTCCCTTACCGGGGCGAATGGAAAGACCTGGGCACCTGGAACACTTTGACGGAGGAGATGC
>JAFONG010000108.1 GCA_017418585.1 Erysipelotrichaceae bacterium
AGGCTGATCATCGAAAAGATTGAAGCAATTACCCATTGTGAAAACTGCAACCAGAACTACAATACGATCATTTACGGTAAAACATGTCCGCACTGTCAAAGTAAGGATACATATCTCCTTCAGGGTAACGAGTTCATGATCAAGGAGATGGAAGTCATATAAACAGGCATTTCAATGCCTGTTTTTTACTGAATCACTGTATAATGCAGTTATGAAACTGTTTTTCTTCGATATTGACGGAACCTTGGCGGGAAGGCTTTACAGTTCCTGAATCGGCTCAAAACGCCTTAAAACGGCTTAGAAACAAGGATCATCTCGTTTTCATCTGTACCGGAAGACCTGTTTATTATGTCAGAGAACACTTCGGGCAGTATGCGGACGGCTTTATCTGTTTTAACGGCAGGTATACGCTTCTCAATGAAAGTGTTCTTTATGACTGTCCGTTAACACAAGATCAGGTGAAAGAAATCATAGAGAAGCTGGATAGATTGAAAGCCGGGTACACTTTCTTCAATAACGAAGCTTTCTATGAAGGAGGATATCTGGAAGGCAGATATCATGAATTCGATACTTCTGTATTCCCTCTTTACAATTTCAATGTCTGGTTCAACGGATGGGATCATTTTGATCGTATTGAGAGAGAACTGAATGATATTGCCGTGCTGAACAGACACGGGCAGGCTTTTCACGCCGATGCGACGATCCTGGGAAGCGATAAAGGCGATGCGATATCTCATGTATTGAAGAAACTGAATGTTGATAGAGATGACTCTTATGCCTTTGGAGACGGAAGCAACGATGTTTCGATGCTGAAGGCAGTCGGACATGGGATCGCCATGGGCAATTCCGTAGAAAAAGTGAAGCAATGTGCGGAATTCGTTACCAAAGACTTCCACGATGACGGGGTAGCATATGCTCTAAAGGAATACGGATTGATAAAATAAAAAGCTGCATATGCAGCTTTTGTTTTCTATGGTGATCGGTACGGGATTCGAACCCGTGAATGTCGCCTTGAGAGGGCGATGTGTTAACCGTTTCACCAACCGACCATAGCAGAGGCTTGAAGCCTCTTACTCTTCTACTTTAACAACTTTTTTTCTCGTTGTCTTCTTTACCGGCTTTTCTTCAGCGTTTTCTGCTTCTTTTTTATCTTCTTTTGCCGGTTTTTCAGCCTTAGGAGCCTTTTCTTCCTTGACCGGTTTGTCTACCTTGCCCTTTTTGGCGGTTTCACAGATCTTCGCGAAATCTTCCGGATTGCTGATGGCGATCTCGGAAAGCATCTTTCTGTTGACTGTAACTCCGGCGTTTTTCAGGCCGTTCATCAGTCTGGAATAAGACATTCCGTTCATTCTGGCAGCGGCGTTGATTCTGGCGATCCAGAGCTTCCGCATGTTTCTCTTGAGCTGTCTTCTGTGGATCCAGGCATATTTCCAGGAATGCATGACCTGCTCATGAGCGGTCTTGTATAACAGGTGTTTGGAACCGAAGTAGCCGGATGCGTGCTTCAGTACTTTCTTTCTTCTATCTCTTGTAGGAGTTGATCCTTTTACTCTAGACATTTTCTTCTATCCTCCTATCCCTGCAATAACTCTCTGTCTCTCTTGACATCGGTCTTGTCGACAAGCGATGGCTTGTGGAGATGTTTCTTCTGTTTGTGTGTTTTGTTTGCGGCAAAGTGCGATACGTAGTTGGAATACTTTCTCAGTTTGCCTGTTCCGGTAACTTTTACTCTCTTGGCAAAAGTCTTTTTTGTCTTCATCTTTGGCATCTTATCTTCTCCTCCTATTTTTTCTTAGGCGCTAAAACACAAGACATGATGTTCCCTTCAAGCTTAGGTGCTCTTTCTACCGATGATACATCAGAAAGATTCTGTGTGAAATCATTCATGATCTTCATGCCGACTTCCTGTCTTGTCATCATTCTTCCTCTGAAACGCATGTCGATCTTGACTTTCATCCCCGATTCAAGCCATTTTCTGGCCTGTTTCATCTTGGTTTCAAAGTCATGCGTATCGATTACAGGCGATAGACGTAAAGGCTTCATCTCTGTGGTCTGCTGGTTCTTTCTGGCTTCCTTGGCCTTTTTCTGCGCTTCAAAACGATACTTGCCGTAGTCCAGTATCTTACATACCGGAGGCTGCGCGTTTGGCGCTACACAGAGCAGATCCAGATCTTCGTCATAAGCTTTCTCTAATGCCTCGTTACGAGACATTACACCCAGTTGGCTCCCGTCAGGGCCGATGACCATTACTTCTTTGAAACGGATATTCTCGTTTACGATGTCATCATTAGAACGTTTTCTTGTTATAGTTTTATACCCCCATTTTTAAATAAAAAGTGAGACAAGGCCCACTTAAATATCGTTACATTCGTAGCAATATACCCAGGTTCTTTTGAACTTCAGGTGAGAAGCGGCCTTCTTCTTTCTACATCCTTTTTATTACTCAATTATTTAAACATAAAAGCTTTTAATAGTCAACAGAAATATTCATAGATCCACTCTTTCGGCCCGGATCGATCCGTCATCATAGAAATAGACTCTGGCGTAGCATGGCGAGGTGAGATCGCGGTTGTAGAAGGTGCTGCCGGGATTGATGAAACGGATGCCGGAATAGACCTTATCCGTAAACATGTGGGTATGACCGAAAAAGACGACGTCGACATGTTCATTGCGGGCTTTTCTGACGAAATGATCCATCTGGTATGTATAGCCGTGTCCGTGGATCAGAAGAATGCGGTGTCCTCCGATCTCCAGAATCAGCTGTTTCGGAAAATCATAATTCCAGTCGTTGTTTCCTTCGATACTGACGAAAGGCCTGATCTCATCAGGTGAAAACTGTGAATCTCCGCAATGCAGATAATAATCACAGGCCGGATTCTCGGATAACACCTGCTGCAGGGAATCCATGTCTCCGTGATTATCCGAACACAGACATATTTTCAGCATCTTAACAGAAAGTCCGCTCCTTTTAGCGTTTCTCTATCGCTTAAATCGGAAAAACCGATCTGTCTCATACATTCATACGCACCAATGGCGACGCAGTTGGAAAGATTCAGGCTTCTGGCATCCTTGCGCATCGGAATACGGTAGCAGTCTTCCAGATTCTCTTTCAGGATCTTTTTATCGATACCAGTGGATTCTTTTCCGAATACAAGGTATATGTCCCTATCTTTGTCAAATACGCATTCATTGAAGTTTTTCATGCCGTAACGGGTAAAAAAGACAAACTGTCCCTCTTTTCCTTTCTTAAATGTTTTCCAGTCGGGATAGATCTGATAATCCAGATCTGCGATGTAGTCCATTCCGCTTCTTCTTATGTGTTTTTCATCCAGAGAGAAACCCAAGGGTTCGATCAGATGCAGTTTCATCTCAAAAACGGAGCAGGTACGCATGATGTTTCCGGTATTCTGCGGAATTTCCGGCTCATAGAGTACGACGTTGATCATGCGGATTTCCTTTTTACGAACAGCCGATATAAAACGATCGGAGATAAGAGCAGTATGAAGAAAGTGACGGTGATCGTTATGACCAGATGATTGAAGAATTCCGGCGGTACGATCATGATCAGGATGTCTTTTCTTAGATCCAGGATCCACAGGTCATTCCCGGCAAAGAAAACATGATGGAAAGCGGTCCAGAAGGAATCGAAGTCGATCAGGATCCATGATCCCAGTACGGCCAGAAACAGGAGCCCGTATTTCAGTACTTTCTTATAGCTGCAGTACAGATCGCTCAACGGATATTTCTTGATCAGATAGAATACGGCATATCCGAGTATGATCAGCAGGGATATGACCCAAAGACGGTTGGCAGCCAGATTGAGATTTCTTACATCTACCATGTGGGCTTTCTCATCGTCGGTATAGACTTCACGCATCTCCCCTTTTACCTTCATCTGCAGGTCAAGACTGGCGTCCTTGTCGTTTAGGTATGCCAATGTAAAGGCGGTAAGATCTTTCAGCTGATCATCGGTAATGCCGATGTGTTCGGAAATAGACTTGCCGTAAAGCGTCAGCTTAGCGTGTTCACTGTCATAGAAAGCCTGATTAAAGCTCCAGAAATGTACCGCTGTAATCAGGAAAAACAGGATAAGTGCCAGTGAGGCAACGATTGAAAACGTCTGTCTAAAGTCTTTCTTTTGCATCTGATATCCATTTCTTCAGGGCTTTAGCCCGGTGCGAGTATTCGTTTTTATAGTCGGCGCCCAGCTGCGCTTCGGTCTTATTGAATTCGGGGATCAGAAAGATCGGATCATAGCCGAATCCCTCGTGTCCGGCTTTTGCATAGGCGATCTGTCCTGCATTGATTCCTTCATACTCGAAAATCTCTCCGTTTTTATCGATAAAGCACATGCAGTCGACAAACCGTGCGCCTCTGTTTTTCACACCTTTCATCAGTTCCAGGACATAATCGCATTTTTGGTCGTAGTTCAATCCATGCAGAAAACGGGCGGAGTGAATGCCCGGGTTGCCGTTAAGATAATCGATACAGATCCCGGAATCATCGGCGATAGTCGGTAAATGAAAACGGTCATAGTAGAACCTGGCCTTGATTCTGGCGTTTTCCGCAAAAGTCCTGCCGTTTTCGACAGGTTCTTCTTTGCAGTCAAAGTCTTTCGGACAGACAAGTTCTATCTCGATCCGGTTTCTTTTCAGTATGTCGGCGATCTCTTCGATCTTATGTCCGTTGTTGGAAGCAATAAAAAGCTTTTTCATATGCTCAAATTATAATATGAACGGTATACTCCATACAATCGCTCAGATCGTAAATTTCTCGATGATCTTCTGTACCAGCGGGTTTCTGATGACATCGGAATTGTTGAACTCAACGAAGCCGATCTGTCCGACGTCTTTCAGTCTGTTACGCGCCGCAATCAGGCCGCTGTTTGCCTTATTGATATTCAGGTCAATCTGAGTGATGTCGCCGTTAACGATCATTTTGGAGTTGAACCCCAGTCTGGTCAGAAACATCAGCATCTGCTTATCGGTCGTATTCTGGGCTTCGTCGAGAATGATGAAGGCTTCATTCAGTGTACGACCCCTCATGTATGCCAGAGGAATGACTTCAATGATACCCTTCTCGATCATCTTGTCTTTCTGTTCGCTGCCCAGGATGCTGTCAAGCGCATCGTATATAGGCATCAGATACGGATCTATCTTCTCTTTCAGATCTCCCGGCAGAAAGCCCAGCGATTCGCCTGCTTCGACCGCAGGTCTGGTGATGATGATCTTGTTTACGGTCCCCTTTTTTAGATAGTTTACCGCCAGAAGAACAGCCAGGAAGGTCTTTCCCGTTCCGGCAGGACCGATGCAGAAGACAAGGTCGTTGTTTTTGACCTGGGATACCAGTTCATGCTGATTGGCCGTCTTGCAGCGGAAAGGCTTCCCACTATTGGAGTATGCTATGACCTTGTTATGAAAATCATTGTTTTCAAGGGAATTCAAAGACAGAAAAGACTGCTTGATGAAATCATAGTCTACGCTGTTTTTTCTGCTCTCTCTGACGATCTGATCCATGTGCCTGATAAACTTCGCCGACATGTCTTCGTCATCGCTAAGCAGCTTAAAACAATTGTCGCGGTAGACGATGCCGCAGCCGTAGAGTTCCTCCATAAGATTCAGATTCTCATCGTTCACTCCGACGATATTCTGAATCTGTTCCTGATTCAGGTCGGTAAATACATATTCCATAGTTTTAATCCTTCTCTAATTCTTTATCCAGCCATGTGCTTGCGCCTGCAAATGTGCAGGCTTTGCCGCCAAACAGATTGGCTACGCGAATGCACTCCTCAATCGGTTTATTCTCGGAGAGACTTTTGATAAATCCTGCTACAAAGCTGTCTCCCGCTCCGGTCGTATCGATGACCTGACATTGTCCGGCCGGATAATATCGTCCATCGTAATAAGCGCCCCTGGATCCGCACTTGACGATTACATGTCCTGCACCCATCTCTTTTATTTCTGAAGCGGCATCTTCCATTCTTCCTGTTGCGCTTAACATTTCCGCTTCCATCTGATTGCAGAAAAAGTAATCGACATGTTTTAGGAATGTGAATCTGCTGATCGTTCTGATCTCTTTCGGCGTTGAGCAGTCGCAGCACACCGTTATCCCTCTCTGTTTCAGTTCCGCAAACAGCTTATCAAGAGACGGGATATCCAGATACGGAGATATAAACAGAGATGCCAGACAGGCGATCCGGCAGTCGTCGTCTATGACGATATCTGTCGCTTTCAGTTTCTTGATACTGCCATCGTTAACGCCGACAAAGTAGCGTTCTCCTTCTCTGTCGATCAGAACGACAGAGAGATAAGTGAAAATATCATCCCTGAGAATATCCGGATTGTATCCGATGCCTTCTTTGTCCAGCTTGTTTCTGATCCATCTGCCGTTTTCATCGTTTCCCAGCACGGTGATCAGCTTTACATCGCATCCGAAATGTTTCAGAACTATGCTTTCATTGAAAGCGTCCCCTCCATATAAGGTAAAGATCCTGTCTGCCTTATAGTTTCCGTTAAAAAACTCTTCTTTATCTACGCCCTGAACAAGCAGATCGACGCAGGCGGCACCAAATACGTTTATCTTCGCCATATCAATTCTATTATACAGGGAATGCTCAACTGTTTGATATCGGATAAAAAGAAAATCAGCATCAGCTGATTTACTTGGATCTTCTCAGTTTCCTGGCATTTTCTCTTTTCAGTCTCTTCTTAATGCCCGGTTTTACGTAATACTCTCTTTTTCTGACTTCAAGAAGCGTGCCATTACGAGAAACCTGTCTCTTAAAACGACGCAGTGCATCATCGAGCTGTTCGTTTTCTTTAACGATAACTTTTGCCATAATTTCACCTCCTTTTGTCGCAACAGTTAAATTATAAACAAAAACATCTAAAAAATAAAGAATTATTTATTCTACCGCATCTGTTTCTTCTCTTTTCCTTTTATCCAGGTATTTCTGGACATAGAAACGGTCACCCTGGTAGAATTCCTTTCCCAGACCCATGCTCAGGTATTTTTCGTTGCCTTTGCCGATGATGATGAGGGTATCGTCCTGATTCATGATTTCAATGGCGTTCTTGATGGCCTGAGACCGCAGGTCGCAGTGAATGACTCTGGCGTCTTTTCTGGTATATCTGTCGCAGCGGGACAGGATGTTCATTACTTCCCCTTCCAGGGATTCGTTTTCAGTAAGAATAATGACATCCAGATTGCTTTGACATATCTGCATGATCTTTTCCAGCCGGTTGTCGCCGTCGGTATAGTTGATGCTGATGACACCGATCGCTTTATGTCCTTCGGCAGCTTTCCTTGCATAGCGGCAGATTTCGTTGATCGATGAAATATCGTAGGCAGAATCGACGATCACGTTATACTGTGTATCGCATCTTTCCATGACGCCGTCAACACATGGGACGTCTTTCATTCCTTCAATGATTTCATCCAGAGGATGCCCTTTCTGATGCAGAGCTGCGATCGTGGCAGTCAGATTGTAGACATTGACCATCCCCTGAAGAGAAGAAACGACCGGATATGCCGTTCCTTCATGATTGAGATTGAAACTGAGGCCCTGGTTTGAAAGCGATACATCGGAAATACGGTAATCCGAATCTTCGTACAGTCCGTATGTAAAATAGTTCTCGACACAGTCGCTCAGTTCCATGTACGATACATCATCCGCATTGAATATGACTCTGGTTGCATTCTCCAAAGTGTACAGATATCTTCTGAAATAGCTGAAATACTCGCTCAGCTGGCTTTCGTTGGAATTGGTGTCGGTACTGGTATAGATGAAGAACGACGGATCGATGCTGTCCAGTTTCTGCAGGTTCAGGGAAGAGGCATTCGCCTCAAAGGTACAGGAGCTGATCCCGTTTTCTTTCATGGTCTGCAGGATCTTGAGGTTCTCCAGGGCATTAAGCGTCGTCACGGAAGATTTCAGTTCCGTACGGTCGTAACGGATGCCGAGTATACCGACATAGCCGCATTTTTCTTTCTTGTTCAGAAAATGATTGATAAACAGGGCAACGGAACATCTGCCGTAGTTTCCTCCGACTACGAATTCGTCGATGTTCTTCCCCGGATCTCCATAGAATATCTTGGCCGTCTTTTTCAGGGTATTGTTGACATCGGCAACCTTGATATAGATCGCTTTCTCTTTTCTTTCAATCTCTTTGGAATAAATGATTACTTTTGCGCCGTTTTTTACCGCTTCTTCGATATAGTCGTGACCGTAATACTTGATTCCGTTCAGACAGAAAAAGATCGCATCTTCCATCGGCATTCTGCTGTCAACGGAGAGCTGTCTGATTTCCATGTCCGGTGCACCGGAAAACAGTTTACTCAGCAACATTTCCTATCACCTCTTCTTCTGCATTATCTATGATTACATCCAGTACTGTCCCCGCTTCATAAATACCGTTGACTTTTGTGTAGATGTATTCCTTGCTGTACCCGTAGGAACAGCTTCCGTCATGTCTTTCAATCAGGACTCTGACTCTTTTTCCGATGAAACGTTTCTTGAACTCCACAGAGATGTCTTTTTCTAGATCCATGACCGTTCTGACCCGCTGTTTCTTGATCTTTGGATCTACATGCCCATCCATCCTGTCGGCTGCCGTTCCGGTTTTTCTGGAATACGGAAAGACATGGATAAAGGAAAAGCGTATCTCTTTCAGTTGATTCAGGGTATTCTCGAAACGTTCTTCCGTTTCGTTTGGAAAACCGACGATCAGATCTGTGCTGATACTGACATCAGGGATCTGAGAACGAATATAGTTTATTCTGTCCTTGTATTCTTCGATTGTATATGGACGGTTCATGGCTTTCAGAATATCGTTGTCGCAGGATTGTACAGGGATATGCAGATGTCTGGCGATCTTTGTGTCGTTCTTCATCAGACCGATGATACTGTCGTTGATCTCGGTCATTTCGATGGAACTGAGACGAATCGTTTCCAGACCTTCGATCCGGCACAGATCGCATAAAAGACTGTACAGATCATATTCTCCATCACGGTATCTTCCGGTATGAATTCCTGTCAGAACGATCTCCCTGTTTTCTTTCGCCAGTATTCCCGCTTCCTTGAGCAGCAGCTCGTGTTTTCCGCTTCTTTCTCTTCCTCTGGCATATGGAATGATGCAGTAGGCACAGAACTGGTTGCATCCGTCCTGGATCTTCAGGAAAGACCTTGACTTTGCCGGATAGGATTCGATATAGAGATGCTCGAAGTCGCTGCTGACCTGTTGCTTCACATGGCAATTTCTGTCCTGAGCCATTATCAGGTCTACGATCCTGTCTTTCTGGTCGGAACCGATCACCAGATCAACATCATCAAAAACCTCGCTGTCGTGCTTGATCTGGCTTAAACAGCCGATTGCGGCGATATAGGCATCGGGATTGTTTCTTCTGGCATCGTGGATGAATTTTCTGGTCTTGGCTTCTGCGGTATTGGTTACGCAGCAGGTAAAGATCAGATAGATATCCGCTTTCTGTCTAAAAGGAACTTCCTCATAATGTTTATTCATTTTTTCCCGGACATAGGTGGCTTCATAGTCGTTTACCTTGCATCCAAGGATCATCATCGCATATGTTTTCATTGACATTTTCCTACGATATTGCTGGTGAAATAGATGGCGGCTGTTTCCGCTCTCAGAATGCGTTTTCCCAGACTGACGGACTGATATCCCATTTCCGTGATCTTTTTGTATTCTTTTTCATCAAAGCCCCCTTCCGGACCGATGATATAGGTAACGCTTCCTTCGCATTCCAAAGAAGCGATGTTCTTTTCCGCTTCGTAACAGACGTAATTGTATCGGCTCTTGTACTTGTCTAGATCCTTAAGCGAAGCAACTTCACAGATTTCCGGTATTCTGTTACGGTGAGACTGTTCAGCGGCTTCTAAGGCAATCTTGCGTATTCTCTCCAGCTTTTTGTCATCCCTGATCCTGACAACGCTTCTTTGCGCCTGATACGGAACGATCCGGTTGACTCCCAGTTCGGTCAGTTTCTGGATGCAAAGCTCAAAATGATCGTTCTTGATCAGCGAAAGAATGCAGGTAATGTCGCAGGAAAGCTCGTTGTTTTCATTGAGTTTATCCATTGTCTGACACTGCTTCTTATTGATCAGATGAGCATGATAAACGGTTCCGCTTTTGTCACATAAACGGAATATATAAGAACCGTCTTTTCTTAATACTTTCTGAAGATGATACAGAATCTTTTCATCCAGATCCAGGATTTCTCCGGTATGGATCTCCTTGTCAGTAAAATACTGCTGCATAAAACCATTATAACTTAAAAAGGACAATCACTTGTCCTTTTTGTCGTCGTTATCATAGAAAGTGATCTTGATCTCGTTCACTTTCTTGGAGTCGGCATCCGTTACTTCCACATGCATGTTCTTGTAGTCGAATCCGTCTCCCTTGACCGGGATCTTGTCGAGTACGTCTATGACCCATGCGGATGTCGTATTGAACTCGAATTCTTCATCCGTTTCGATGCCGAAGTGTTCAAACAGATCGTCGATGTCTAGATCCGCCTTGATCAGGTAGTTGTGATCATCCAGCTTCTTGTAGTATTCGATGACTTCATCATGTTCGTCGTAGATCTCACCGACCAGTTCTTCCAGGATATCTTCCATCGTAATGATGCCCTGAGTACCGCCGTATTCATCGACAACCACGGCCATATGCGACTTGGATGTCTGGAACTGTTTCAGCAGTGAAGAGATCTTTACATGCGGAGAGGTATAGAATACTTCCTGCAGGATCTCTTTGATATTGGTGGATTTTTCATACAGAAGATGATAGTAGAAGTCCTTTTCATGCAATACGCCGATGATGTTGTCCAGAGAGTCTTCATAGACAGGCAGACGCGAATAACCGGAATCGCGGTACATCAGTTCGATGTCTTCTACAGAGTCTTCATCGATATCGATCGCAATGACGTCGATTCTTGGCGTCAGTATTTCGCCGACATCAAGATCGTTGAATTCCAGGGCGTTGGTAATCAGATCGGCTTCGTGGTCTTCCATGTCTCCTTCTTCATTGGCTTCTTCCACCATTGTCAGAAGTTCGTCGGTAGAATAGGTATCGTTTTCGACATAGAAAAGTCTGCTCATCAGTTTTTCCAGATAACCGAAGATGAAAGTCAGAGGCGTGAAAAGGAAAACCAGGGTATTCAGGATCCAGGTCACGTTCATCGCAAACTTTTCCGGAACGTACTTGGCGATGTTCTTCGGAATGATTTCGCCGATGATCATGATCACCAGCGTCATGACGATCGATGAGATCGCAACGCCGTTGTTGTGGTAGAGATTGCTGAACAGGACCGTTGCCAGTGATGCCGCAACAACATTGACGATGGTATTACCTACCAGGATCGTAGTGAGCAGTTTCGGGAACTTCTCCGTTAAGGCATAAGTCTTTTCGGCCTTTCTGTTTCCGGTGTTTGCCAGGGCTCTGAGCTTGATCTTGTTCAAGGAACTGAAAGCCGTCTCGCAGGCACTGAAAAAACTGTAGCACAGCACGAGAAGGATCAGAACCAGTAGAATTGTATTGTTATCCATGAAAACACCTCATTTCTGAAGTGATGCCACTACTCGGTAAAGGAACGTCTTCATGTTTTGTCATAACGGCAATATATTAACAGAAACGATAGAAGAATGCAAATAATATAAAAAGAAGGCTGAACCTTCTTTTTTAAGCATTACATGATTATTCAGGATCTGTTTTTGAAGAAGGACGGTACATCATCTTCCGCGATCGGAGAGACGAATTCCTCTTTCATCTGATTGATTTCTGCATCCGTTTCTGCGGAGATCTGCGGTTTTTCGAAGAGGAAATCAGGCTGCGGAGCCGTCGTATGACTGGTTCCCGGCAGATCAAATCCGGTCGCAATGACGGTTACGATAATGGCTTCGCCAAGGGATTCGTTGATCGCAACACCGTAGATGATATCGATGTCGCTTCCTGCGGCTTCTTTAATGAAGTCGACCGCAATGGATGAATCCTGCAGCGAGATCGACGGACCGCCGGTAATGTTGATGATGGCGGACTTGGCGCCTTTGATGTTTGCTTCCAGCAACGGAGAACGGATCGCTCTAGCAGCGGCTTCCTTGGCCTTGTTTTCACCCTGGGCCATGCCGATGCCGATCAGTGCCGTGCCCTTGCCTGCCATTACGGTTCTGATATCGGCGAAATCAAGATTGATGAAGGCCGGTACGGCAATCAGATCGGTGATGGTCTGAACGCCCTGTCTTAAGACGTTGTCGGCTTCCTTAAACGCTTCCTGCATCGGGATCTTTCCGATAACGCTTAACAGCTGATTGTTAGATACGATAATCAGCGAATCGACGTACTGTCTGATCTGTTCAATACCGACATTGGCCTGATCCATTCTTCTTCTGCCTTCAAAATCGAAAGGCTTGGTAACGATGCCGACGATAAGTGCACCCATCTCTCTGGCATATTTGGCAAATACCGGAGCTGCTCCCGTTCCTGTACCGCCACCCATACCGCAGGTAATGAATACCATGTCTGCACCGGATAATGCTTTTTTGATATCTTCCTGAGATTCCAGAGCGGCTTTCTGGCCGACTTCAGGATTTCCTCCTGCGCCAAGGCCTTTTGTCAGTTCACGGCCAAGGACGATCTTATTCGGACACTTTGAAAGATTGAGGGACTGAATATCCGTATTGCATACATAAAAATCAACACCTTTTACGCCGTCATTTACCATGCGGTTCACGGCATTACAGCCGGCACCGCCGATGCCGAATACCTTAATCCTTGCTACCTGGTTATACTCCGGTCTAATACTCATCTGATTTACCCCCTATCCAATATATTGCTTAAACAGATTTCTGATCTTTGAGGTGATCGTTTCACCTTCCGAATCCAGCTGACGCTGATCGATCAAGGAATCGTAAGCCAGCAGATCGATACAGTTTACATCAAGATTATTCAACAACACTTTATCACGATATACGAAGAAGGCGCCATATAATGCCGTCAGAGACGGATCTCTGACACCAATCGTATCCGGATAATACGTCTTCAGCTGGCCGTTGCATCCTTCACTGAGGGCGTTGGCAAGCTCTTTCATCTTCTCCCCTTCACCGGTCAGAACGATCATGGCGCCGGATTCGATGATCGGCTTGCACATGGTCAGCAGTTTTTCGCTTAAGGCTTTCAGCGGCTCTTCCACAGTCTCATTCAGTTGAGCCGTACTGATCGTTTTAGTCGTTCCCTGATCGCTCCAGGCATAGATCGTATCGTCAGGATACTCGCTGCCGTAGTTGACGCAGTATTTCACCAGCTTGCCGATATCGTTGTAAGGCATGTTGAGATTTCTGTATACCCTATTGATCAGCGAATTGAGTCCGTCGAAGACGACTTCGGCAGATACCAGTTTGCCCTTCGACAGCAGAGTCAGATAGGTGCAGGACTTTTCGATGTCCAGAACGACGATATTCCTGTTCAGGCTCTCTTCCAGAAGTGCCGCTTCTTTGGCGATCGCATAGTTGTTCAGTGTAATATCCAGAACCTTGATCCCCGATTCTTCAATAACGGATACATATTCGTAGCACATTTCGATATCAGCGCAAAGCAGGTCGATATCTACGGTCAGTTCATCGCATACTTCCTTTTCCGGCAGCCTGCGTGTCGAAATGCCGTTGACGGTATATTTGACTATAACCGGATTTACGACCATGACACCAGCGTCCCTATTGGCTTTCAGGGAATTGCTGACAGCTCTGGCGATATCTTCCCTTCTGACGATTCCGTTTTCCGGGATGACCGTGGAGTGCAAAGGATAACGCTTGAAATTATAGGCAGGAAGAACCAGGATTACCTGTTCGATCTGCGATCCGATCTTGTCGCTGCAATCATTTATCGCATTTCTGATATCCCTGACCAGTTCTTCCCTGTTCGTGATTTTAAAATCACTGATTGATGAGATCGGATACTTCTCACTGCGGATAATATTAAAACGGGTGTTGAAATACTCACCGACCAGAATTTTGATTTCATTTTCGCACAGCTGTAAAGATACGTAGATCTGTTTGATATGATTACCCATACATAGTCATTTTAGCATAATTAAGAATAAATAAAAAAACATAAAATATAATTTGCATTTCTTTTTCATTTATGTTAAAGTAATTAAGCGTCAAAAGAGAAAGGGGGCAAGCTGTATGTCAAGAGTTTGTGCTATCACAGGCAAAAAACAGATGTCTGGTAATAACCGTTCACATTCACTTCGTGCTACACGCCGTAAATGGAATGTCAATCTTCAGAATGTAACAATGCTGGTTGATGGTAAACCAAAGAAGGTTCGCGTTTCTGCCCGCGCACTTAGAACATTAAAAAATCAGGCTAAGGCAGCATAACTTCCGTAAGGAAGTTTTTTTATCTAAAAAAGACAGCTTATTCGCTGTCTTTGTTTTTGTTTCCTCTCAGTTTTGCGACATTGGCCCTGATATCCCCGTTGAAGACAAACGATCCGGCAACCAGCGCATCTGCACCGTCGTTTACGATCTCATGAGCGTTTCTGTCGTTGACCCCGCCATCGACTTCGATGATATAGGAGAGATCTCTGGCGGTCTTGTAGGCTTTCAGCTTGCTGATCTTTTCCGAGGATTCCGGAATGTACTTCTGCCCGCCGAAACCCGGTTCTACCGACATGACCAGAACAATATCCGTTTTGTCAAGCAACGGGAATATCGTTTCGACCGGTGTTGCCGGTTTGATGGATATTCCGGCTTTCAGATACATGCCGTGAATCTTGTCGATCAGTTTTGAACACTTTTCAAGATCGTTGTAGGCTTCATAGTGAAAGATCAGGGAATCGGCTCCGGCTTTTGCGAAGACGTCGCTGTAGTAGTCCGGATCGGTTACCATCAGATGGACATCCATGAACAGCCTGGTGTTTCTTCTGAATGCCTGAAGAATGGCGGGACCGAAAGTCAGGTTCGGCACGAAATGTCCGTCCATGACATCGAAATGAATCCATTCGACGGTTTCATTTAAGGCAGCCAGTTCTTCATTGAACCGGTCGTAATGCATTGACAGTACAGACGGTGAAATGATCATGATTCAGTTCTCCTCATAATAATAGACAATAACTTTCTCATCCGCGGATTTCAGATAAGTCGATCCCAGTTCCGGCATCGTTCTGACTACCGTTCCAGGCGGAGCGTCCAGAACTTCTTCTGCAGTAAAGAATTCTTTGCTTTGTTTCGAGAATTCATATTCTACATCGTTGTTTCTGAAATAGGATGAAGCTTCTGACAAGGATTTTCCATACAAGTCATACGGCAGAAGCACAGCCGACTCCAGGGAATACTTCAAAGTGATTTCATTGTTCTTGGAAGCGTCGTACTTGGTTTTCGCCGGCAAGGACTGTTCAATGACGGTTCCCGGTTCTTCATCGGATTCAACCGGGACAAGCTTTACCTTGAAGTTCAAGGCGATCAGTTCATCTCTCGCGGTGGTGTAATGCACGCCGGTATAATCGCCGAGTATTGAATAAACGCCGCTGGATACGGTAAGTTTTACCTTTGTTCCGGATTCAACTTCTTCTCCTTCTTCCGGGACGGAAGAGATGATCAGGTCTTTCTGAACATTGTCGGAAAGAGTCCATGTGATATGGGAATCGTCGACTTCCAGATTATTCAGCGCCAGAAGGTCCTTGGCTTCCTGAACGGTCAGATTCCTGATCTGCGGTACCGTTACGGTCTTTGTTCCTCTGCCTATGACGCCGGTAATAAACAGCAGCATGAACAGAACGATAACGGAGAATATCGTAGTACAAAGCAGGAAAATCGACAGTAAAGGCGTGTCCTTTGTACCTTTCTTTGTTTTCTTGTTTGCGGTATCGGAAATATGAACGTTTTCGTTTGATTTTCTTTCCGGAATGTTCCTGATCTGCGCTCTCGGTTCATTACGGCGTGCCCGTTTCAGGCATTCGTTAAGATCCTGTATCATAAGAGCGATATTCTTGTACCGTTCGTTGACATTCTTTGCCGTAGCTTTCAGGATGATGTTTTCGACAGACTGCGGAATATTCGGATCAAAGCTCCTGACGGAAGGAATGTTTTCCTTGACATGTTTCAGAGCGACCTGGACAGGGTTATCGGCTTTGAAAGGAACATCTCCGGTCAGCAGTTCATAGAAAACGATTCCCAGCGAATAGATATCCGACTGCATCGATGCCTGTTTCCCTTTCGATATCTCCGGTGCAAGATAATGGACAGAACCCAGAATGGAATCCTTATGGGTGATCTGCATTGCTCCGGATGCCATGGCGATGCCGAAATCGGAAAGCTTGATCGTACCGTCGTCCTTGATCAGCACGTTCTGGGACTTCACGTCACGGTGAATGACGTTGTTGCGGTGCGCCTCCATCAGCGCTCCTGCCAGCTGTTTCATCATCCATACGGCTTCCTTGTAAGGAATCGGGCCCCTCTTCTTGATCAGCTGTTTCAGGGTATACCCCTTGACATATTCCATGACGATATAGTGCTTGTCGCCGTCGTCGCCGACATCATAGACATCGACGATATTCGGATGCGACAGCTTGGTTACCGCTCCCGCTTCACGCTTAAAACGCTCCAGTGCGACCGGATCATCCGACATGTCTGATTTCAGTACTTTTACCGCTACTTCTCTCTTTAGGATCGTATCATAAGCAAGATAGACATCCGCCATGCCTCCCTTGCCTATCAGTTTTACGATCCGGTAACGTTTTCCGATGTATTCCGACATTATTCCTTCACCAGTATGACTGTTACGTTGTCATATCCGCCTTTCAGCAGCGCAAGATCCTTGAGATCTTCCGTCTTTTCCTGTACCGTTCTATTCTGATCCACAACGATCTGCTGTATCTCTTTATCGCTCACATAGGAATGCAGTCCATCCGAGCAGATCAGATAGTAATCCATGTTCTTTACTTTATGAACATCGGCCTCTATTTCGCTGTATACGCCGATGGCTTTTACCAGATAGTGTTTTTTCGGATGGTTGATGGATTCCGTAAAGCTGATCTCCCCGTTCTCCAGCATCTGATTGACCAGAGTATGATCCTTGGTCAGATGAACGACCAGGTCGTCGATAAAGCCGTAGACTCTGGAATCACCGCAGTTGATACTGACGGTACCGTGCGAAGTGATCATAATGCCGGTCAGAGTCGTACCCATCCCTTCGTATTCCTTGTATTTGATGGAGAGATCATGGATATGCCTGTTGACCATCGAAATATGAAAATTCAGATAACTGATCACATCTTCCAGTGTCGAAAAAGGTCCTGATTCCTTAAAAGCGAATTCAAAGTACTTGATCGTCTCTCCGCTTGCGACTTCTCCGGCCTTTCCGCCTCCTATTCCGTCAGCAACCAGAGCCAGAAAATCTCCGTGCTCGTTGTATAAGGCCAGATAGGAATCCTGGTTCTTTTCTCTTAACAGTCCAATATCGGTAATACAGTAATAATCCATCTTCTTTATTTTATATGATTCGCCCTGAGTTGGCCACAGGCAGCGTCAATGTCGTCTCCTTTTTTCTGTCTCAAAGTAACGGCTACACCGTTTTTCTTTAACAGATCATAAAATCTTAACGCATTCTCGTCATCCGAAGTTTCAAAGTCTTTCTCTGAAACCTTATTGTAAGGGATCAGATTGATGTAGGCATTCAATCCTTTCAGCAGATCTCTGATCTCGTCGGCTTCCTTTTTGGAATCGTTGACTCCTTTCAGCAGCAGGTATTCAAACGTCAGACGGCGGTTGTTCAGAGTGCTGTATTCCTTTAAAGCATCAAACAGTACCGGAAGCGGATATGCCTTGTTTACAGGCATCAAAGAGCTTCTTAATTCATCGTTCGGGGCATGCAGCGAAATGGCAAGATTGTACTGCAGGTTCTCTTTGGCAAATCTTCTGATTCCCGGAACGATGCCGCAGGTGGAAATGGAGATGTGCCTTGAACCGATCTGCAGTCCGTACGGATCATTCAGAATGTTCATTGCCCGCATGACGTTGTCGTAGTTGTCGAAAGGTTCTCCCGTTCCCATGACAACGATGTTTCCAAGCCGCTCACCGGCCTCATCCAGCTGTTTCTGAATCATCAGGGCCTGAGAAACGATCTCTCCGGCAGTCAAGTCGCGTTGTTTTTTCAATAGACCGGAGGCGCAGAAGCTGCAGCCCATGTTGCATCCGACCTGAGAAGACAGACAGGCCGAAAAGCCGTAATCGAAAATCATCAGAACGGATTCTACGAGAGTATGGTCTTCCAGTTCAAAAAGGAATTTCTGGGTTCCGTCCCTGGAGATCTGTCTGTCTTTTACGGTCAAAGGAGAGATTGTAAAATCTTCCTTCAGTTTTGCGATCAGATTCTTGGATAAATCGGTCATCAGATCAAAATCATTGATCCTTTTATCATAGATCCAGCGGAATATCTGCCTGCCGTGAAAAGCCTTGATATGATTCTCCTCAAGGTATTCCTGCAGATCCTTCATTGATAAATCGTATATCGATCTCATTCTTTCACCCTTTTTATCTTAGCATAATAGAAAGCATCGCCCGCTTCATTAATGATCGTATCCTCTTCCAGCAATTCAAATCGCCCCTCTTCACTAAGAAACTTCCTGATCAGTCTATCGTTCTCTTTCCTATTTAGCGTACAGGTCGAATAGAGAACGATTCCGTCTATTTTTACCAGTTCCTTGATGCTGTGCAGCAGTTCAAGCTGCAGCTTTTCCAGTTCATCCAGATTTTCCGGCCTGACATGGAATTTCAGATCCGGTTTTCTGCCTATGACTCCTAGACCCGAGCATGGAGCGTCCAGCATGATCCTGTCAAACTGAAGATTCAGAACATCCTTCAGCTTTCTTCCATCCAGATTCAGATAATGGATACCCTTATAATCCAGTTTCTCTGCCATTTTCCGAATCAGTTTCACCCTGCTTTCATGCAGATCGTTGGCGTAGCAGTTTTCCGGTTTCAGGACATCCAGACAGTTGAAAAGCTTTGATCCTGGTGCGCTGCATACATCCAGCAAAGTATGATCTTTTTTCAGATCCAGATGTCTGTATAAAGATGCACTGTTGCAGTCCTGTACATAGAAATATCCGTTCTTATACTCTTCTGTCGTCAAAAGATTCTCTGCCGATGTAAAAATATCGTCATTCAAAACTGTGATGTTCAGTTTTTCAAGATCATGCATCCCGCATTTCTTCTTGTTGATGCGGTAATAGACGGAAGGAATCTTCTGATAGACATTCAATATCTTCTTCAGCGTTTCCTCGTCGTACTGGCTTGACAGGAGCCTGTAGATCCATTCCGGAAGATTGAATCTGATCCACGGATCTTCCGCTTCCTTCAGAACCTTCATCTTGTGCAGCAAGGCGTTGATAAATGCCTTCTCGTGCCTGTTTCTTCCAAGTTCGACATATTCGTTGTTTACGACATAGTCCTTTTCTTTCAGATAGAAACGTTCGTATAAAGCCATGCACAGAATCAGTCTGGTTCGCAAAGCGGTATCCGCCTTTACTTCATCCCGAAACTGATAAGAAAGATACTCGTATTTTCTTAATACGCCGTTGATCAGATTCGTCGTAAAAGCCCGCTGGATCTGCGGCAGCTTCTCCAGTTCTTTACGCATCAAAAGATTGGAATAGGATTCCTCTTTGATCGTCTTGTACAGTATTTCTAATGCGGTCTCTCTCTGGTTCATGTTTATTCTAGATATAACGGATCGATGTCCACTTTGATTCTGGATACGTTGTTTCTCTTCAGGTATCTATCGATGATCTGATGAAGATCTTTTAGCATGCCGATGAGATCCTTATCCATGATCAGTATTCTCTTTCTGAACTGTTTCTTGATCTTGGCCATCTCGTATAGACGGTATTTCTTGTATTTCAGTCTGCCGATTTCTTCATCCAGAAGCTCGGCCGATGTATTGAGCCTGGATTCATTGGCATCGGAAACAATCATTTCAACGATATGCGAATACGGCGGATAGCCGGTCTTTTCCCGGTAGTTCATCTCGATGCGGTAGAAATAGCCGTAGTCCTGATTCATGACAGCCTTGATGGCGTAGTGTTCGGTATTGAAAGCCTGGATAATCACCTGTCCCTTGCTGTTGGCCCTGCCGGATCTTCCTGATGCCTGCATCAGCAGATCGAAAGTCATCTTGGCGGAGTTATAGTCCTGATGCATCAGTCCGGCATCGGCATTCAGGATGCCTACCAGTGTAACATCGGGATAATCCAGACCCTTGGCAATCATCTGCGTTCCGATCAGAATATCCGTTTCATGCGACTCAAAACGCTTCAGAATCCTCTCGTGAGCTCCTTTTCTTTCCACATTGTCGCGGTCCATTCTTTCAATCCTGGCTTCAGGATAACGCTGATGGAGTTCCTCTTCGACTCTTTTGGTACCGAATCCATAATAGACCAAAGAATTCTTGCCGCAGTTCGGACAGGTCTTCGGTATCCTGTATGTTCTTCCGCACTGATGACATTTCAGTACATTTTCATCCTTATGATAATTCAAAGGGGTATCGCAGTCCGTGCACATCAGCGTCGTAGAACATTCACTGCATTTGATGATCGGTGAATATCCTCTTCTGTTCAGTAAAATGATCACCTGTTTACTCTGTTCCAGAGTCTTCCTGATGGCTTCATCCAGAGGCTTTGAAATGATGTAGGAATCTCTTTGCCTGATCTGTCTGGCCAGATCTATGACTTTGATCTCCGGGAGATTGAGATTGATCCTGTTCTGCAGCTGCAGAAACTCGTAATCCCCTTTTAAGGCTCTGGTATAGGATTCCAGAGAAGGCGTAGCGCTTGCCAGAAGGACCTTGGCCTGATGCGTAAGGGCACGTCTGAATGCTACGTTCTTTACATGGTAGCACGGAACGTTATCCTGCTTGTAGGACTGGTCATGTTCCTCGTCAATGATGATCATTCCCAGTTTCTGAAACGGCAGAAAGATCGCGCTTCTGGTGCCTACAACGATCCTTACCTCACCCTGTTTTACTCTTTTATACTGCTCATAGCGTTCCTGATCCGATAGTTCGGAATGATAGAAAACGACGTCTTCAAAACGTTCTTTTACCCGTTGTATCATCTGCGGCGTCAGAGAGATCTCAGGTACCAAGATCAGAACATCCTTATTCTGTTTCAGATAATATCTCGCCAGATGAAGATAGACTTCCGTCTTGCCGCTGCCGGTTACGCCAAATAGTAAAGATACGGTCTTGTCCGTTTCAATGATTCTGTCGTAGGATTTCTGCTGATCAGACGTCAGCTGTTTGAATGAAGACTGGGAAATCGGCCGGTTCTCGTATTCCGCTTCAGATACGTATTCGCTGATCGCACCTTTTTCCAGCAATTTCTTAACGATACCGGTGCTGATCCTGTTAGCATCCGTCAGCGTCATGTCGTCTGTCAGCTGTTCATAGACTTTTCTCTGTTTCTGTGTCAGATCGAATTCTCCCGCATTCTTTCTGATTCTTCTGATCATCTTGGGATTCTTGATGATTTTGTCTGTTTTTAGAGTTTTCGGCAGCATCGCATTAAGACAGCTGATCAGCGGCGACACGGTCGTTCTTGAAAGCCAGAACGCCAGTTCAAAAAGTTCATCGGACAGTACCGGCTCGCTGTCTATCACTTCCAGTACAGGAAGCGGTTCAAATCCCAGCTCTACCTTGATTTCCTGAATATCTTTATCCGTGTATCTGCATCCCGATACGATCGCGTGGTTCGGTGCATGATGAAACTCGACCTTTACTCTGCAGAACTTCTTTACAGGTGCATCGGAATAATAAGTAAACGGCCTATCGACATTCAGACTGGCGTTTGTGACATAGACTTCAATCAGATACATACCATCATTATAACAAGAAAAAGGAGCTATCCTATAGCTCCTTCCATATCCATTTTCAGCAGCTGATTCAGCTCTACCGCATATTCCATCGGCAGTTCTCTGGTAAATGGTTCCAGGAACCCCATGACGATCATTTCCGTAGCCTGGGATTCACTTAAACCCCTGCTCATCAGATAGAACAGTTCATCCTCCGAGATCTTGGAAACTTTCGCCTCATGTTCTATCGTTGAAAGATGATTCTCGTTGGTGTTCTTAGGAATCGTATCGCTTTTCGAGATATCGTCCAGGATCAGCGTATCGCATTCGATCTTGGCCTTGGAGTAATCGGCTTTTCTGGAGAAACGGATCCAGTCGCGGAAGTTTGTGATGCCTCCGTTACGGGAAACGGATTTCGAAATGATGGATGATGAGGTATGAGGAGCCAGATGGATCATCTTGGCACCCGTATCCTGCTGCTGTCCCCTGGAACCTACGGCAATCGAAATGCACAAACCGTGGGCATACTCGCCCGCCAGGATACATGCCGGGTATTTCATGGAAATCCGCGAACCGATATTGCCGTCGATCCATTCCATGGTTCCGTGCGCTTCCACCTTGGCTCTTTTGGTGACCAGATTCAGAATATTGCCGGACCAGTTCTGTACGGAAGAGTACCTGCAGGTAGCGCCTTCTCCGACAAATACCTCGACGACTGCCGCATGCATGGAATCTTTGGAATACTGCGGAGCGGTACATCCTTCCACATAGGAACACTTGGCTCCGTCATCGACAATGATGATCGATCTCTCAAACTGTCCCATGGCTTCGGAATTGATGCGGAAATAGGACTGTAGCGGTTTTTCCAGCTCTACCCCTTTCGGTACGTAAATAAAGCTTCCTCCCGACCATACGGCCGAGTTCAGTGCCGCAAGTTTGTTGTCCGTCGGCGGAACGATAGTTGCGAAGTATTTCTTAAACAGATCCGGGTATTCTTTTAAGGCACTGTCGATATCAAGGAATATGACGCCCTTCTCTTTCACCTCTTCCAGCATGTTATGGTAAACGGCTTCCGACTCGTATTGTGTCGTTACACCGGCCAGGTATTTCCTCTCGGCTTCCGGAATGCCCAGCTTTTCAAACGTATTCTTGATCTCTTCCGGAACGTCTTCCCAGCTCTTTTCCGTTTCCTGAGACGCCTTACGGTAGTAGGTAAAATCCTGGAAGTCGATCTCCGAAAGATCAGGGCCCCACTTCTGCATCTCCATCTTTTCAAACACATGAAAAGCCTTGAGCCTGAATTCGCACATCCAATCCGGTTCGTTCTTGTAGGCGGAGATCTTTCTGACGATCTCCTCATTCAGTCCTTTACCGGTATCTATCAGCGACTCAACATCATCATGAAAACCGTACTTGTAGTCGTCCTGAGCGTAGATCGCATCTTCTTTTCTACGATCACTCATTCCTGTTCTCGCTTTCTTCAATCATCTCCTGCATCGCTTTCCAGCCTATGGTCGCGCATTTGATGCGGTTTGCTTGTTTGTATACGTTCTTAAAGGCTACGGCCTCTTCCAGTTTCTCCGGGTCATAGTCCTTGTTTTCAATCATATTCAGATAGGTTTCGATGATATCCTTGGCTTCTTCCAGGGTCTTTCCTTTCAGAAGATCGCTCATCATCGATGTGCTTGCGGTAGATATGGTACAGGCAATGCCGTCAAAACGGACGTCTTTGATCACGCCATCCTGGATATCGGTCTGTACGGTGATATCATCGATGCAGCTGTCAGAAGCCATGTGTCTGGACAGTATATCTTCTTTATCAACCAGTCCGTGATTGTGAGGATATTTGTAATGATCCATGACCAGTTCTCTTAAAAACACAGGATCATTCAGCAGTTCATCTGTTCTACTCATCTTCTTTCCTCCTAAATAAACACATCGATTGCCGATTCCAGAGACAGACCTTTCAGCGCTTCAGTGAAAACATCGATTTCTTCCTTTGTATTGTAGAAATACAGAGAAGCTCTGACGCTCTGATCTGTACCGATGATCTCGTGCAGTATCTTTGCACAGTGATTTCCGGATCTTACAGCAATATTCTTTGATGCCAGATACCCGGCGACGTCCTGAGCAAAAATGTCTTTCACATTGAATGTTACAGGACCGCTTTGATTATCCGGGTTGTACAGGACAATCTGATCCAGATCCTTGATTTTTCCGATAAAATATCTTTTTAATTCTTCTTCGTATGCGTTAATACGATCCATTCCCAGATCCATCAGATACTCACAGGCTGCGGAAAGACCGATGACGCCTTCGATATTCGGCGTTCCGGCTTCGAATTTCACCGGTGCATCTTTCAGAATATAGGTACCGTCCGCATAAAACCTGGCATTCATGCCTCCGCCAAGCAGCAACGGATCCATTTCCTGCAATAGATGATATTTGCCGATCAGAACGCCTACACCGTCAGGACCGCACATCTTGTGTGATGAAAAACAGAAGAAATCCGCATCCAGATCCTTGAAATCGACCTTACGGTGTCCGATCGCCTGAGCTCCGTCTACACAGACCAGAATATTCTTTTCATGAGCGATCCGGCATATTTCTTTAATCGGCTGCACGGATCCCAGAACATTTGTCACATAGGCAAGAGAAATGACTTTCACGGTATCGTCCAGACAATCCTTAAAGGCTTCCAGATCGACGTTTGCCTGTTTATCCAGCGGAATGTAACGGATCCTGAAACCTTTCTGCTTTGAAAGATAGAACCACGGCAGAAGATTGCTGGCATGTTCCGCTTCGCTTAATAGAACGGTATCTCCTTCTTTCAGATGATCCTTTGTAAGACCGTATGCAACCTGATTCAATGCGGCAGTCACATTGGCCAGAAAAACGACTTCCTTCGGCTCGCAGTTCACCAGTCTTGCTACCGCTTCTCTGGCATTGTCGTAGGCTTTATCCGCTCTGACCGCCGTATCGTAGTCTCCGCGCTCGATATTGCTGTTGTAGGAAGTGTAGTATTCCATCACTGCATCCAGAACGCGCTTCGGCTTGTAAGTCGTCGCTGAATTATCAAAATAAATCATATCCGGATGATTCACGATCATAGGAAAATCTTTACGTACTTCGTTCACATCAAACATAGTTCTCTGATTTTCCTTTCCAGTTCATCTCTTAATGCTTCTCTCATCTCTTCGTTTGCGATAATATCCGTGATCGGCAGCAGATAGCCCAGTGAAATCAGCATCGTACATTCCTTCATGTTCAGTCCTCTGGACATCATGTAGTAAAGCTGATTCTCGTCGACCCGTCCGATCGACATGGCATGGGATGCTTCGACGTCGTTTTCGTCGATCAGCAGTTCAGGAAGTATCGTCGTATTCTGTCCTTCCTCAAAAGAAAGCGCTCTTGATACCTGATGGCTCTTGGATCTTTTTGCTCCATTAATGATCTTTCCTACCGCATCGATCATCAGTTTACCGTCTTTCAAGACAACGGCATAGTTCTTTATCTCCGCAGATGTTCTTTCAGCGCTGTTTACCGCAAACATCCGGTAGTCTTTTCTGTTTCTGACCAAAGAAGCGCTGCTTAAATCGGCGTGAGCCGAGCTGCCGCTTAGTTCAACCTGTACATTTCTTGAGGTATCTCCCTCATTGCATTCGCCGTAAGCTAGGCTAAGGCTTCCGTCTCTTTCGACTTCGTAGGATTCGTCTGTTTCAATCCTCTTATCCGTATCATTCCAGAAAAGAATGGCAACATCCTTTTCTTCCGGAACTTTTCCGTGAATTTTGATTTTTCCGGCGTTTCTGATTCTG
Organism: Erysipelotrichaceae bacterium; assembly: GCA_017418585.1. GTDB lineage: Bacteria > Bacillota_I > Bacilli_A > Erysipelotrichales > Erysipelotrichaceae > Colivicinus. The sequence continues at coordinate 25,675 of JAFONG010000108.1, forward strand.
AAAAAGAGATTTCCCGAACCGTTGATGTCCAGTTCGAGATTTAGATCCGTATCGGTATCAATATCGACCGTCTGAAAACCCCCGTTCAGTTCTATTCTGCTATCCTGTCTGATGATCATTTTTTACCTTCCAGGCTTTCTCTTACTGCACAGGATCCGATAGAAATCCTTGTTTTCTCCTGTTTCTGCTGCTTCTCGGGCTCGATACCGTAATCTCTATAGATCCAGTCGTATCCTTCCTTGTCGATTCGCTCATACAGCTCAGGACCGCCGTTCAGCGCGATCCTTCCGTTCACCAGAACATGAGTAAACTCCGGTCTGATCAGCTCCAGAAAACGTTCGTAATGAGAGACGATGATCAAAGACATGTCGTTTTCTTTTCTGATGCTGTTGATGGCATCGGCTACGATCTTGATCGCATCGACATCCAGACCGCTGTCGATCTCATCCAGCATTGCAAGAGAGGGTTTCAGCATTTCCATCTGAACGATCTCGTTCCTTTTCTTTTCTCCTCCGGAAAAGCCCTCATTCAGAAAACGGTGCGCCAGGTCTTCGTTCATCTGCAGATCGGATATCGTCTTGTCTATCTGCTTGATGAACTGGAACAGCGAGATCGGCGTTTCTCTTCTGACGTTGATCGCAGCCCTCAGAAAGTCGCTGTTGGTAACGCCCGGTATCTCCTGCGGATACTGCATGCCCAAAAACAGACCGGCAATGCTTCTTTCATTGACAGGCATCTTCAGTACATCCTTGCCATCATACATGACAGAACCTTCCGTTACGGTATAACGCGGATCTCCCATGACTGCCGCAAGCAGCGTAGACTTTCCGTTGCCGTTCGGTCCCATCAGGGCATGAGCTTCACCCTGATGCACAGTCAGATCGACGCCTTTTAATATTTCCTTATCTTCAACAGATACATGAAGATTACTGATTTCTAAAGTTTTCATATCATCACCTTTTTCCGAAATCATTATACCCCCTATTCCCGTTTTCCTGCCGATTTATTATCCAACTGGGCCTTTTGTGAACTTTAACTGAATTCTGAATTTTGAAATTGTATTAATATAAAAAAGATATTACAATATATAACGTTTGGAGGATTTATATGGATAAAAAAGAATTATTAAAAAAATACTGGTTTATCTGTCTGATCGCTGTAGCCCTGCTGGTGTTTATCGGCATCTATGCAGCAGATTCCTATAAGAACAGAGAAATCACCGTATCGAACAAACAGATCGACGGCAAGTATGTCGTCTATACGGTCGACGGTGAACCGGTATATGCGGATGACTTCTACGAGAATCTTTATGCGGCTGCCGGTCAGACTCAGGCTGTCGTAGCTTATGAAAGAGCGGTCTTTGAAGCCGGTATTGAAACGACCGAGGAAATGAAAAACAACGCTGCTGCCTATGCGGCAACGATTCTTCAATCATATTCTCAGGATTACGTTCTCTCTTCATTAAAGGCCATGGGTTATACCAACGGTCTGGATGATCTGACACAGTACTATATCGATGCCCAGAAACAGGATCAGCTGATCAGAGATTACGTTACGGCAAATACGGATGCCTATATCGTTCCGACACTTGGAACCAACGGCAGGATCATCTATCATATACTGATTCAGTGTGAAACGGAACCTGTCTATGACGAAGAAGGCAATGTCGTAGAGTATACGGCAAATCCGACCATGGAGCAGAGCGCCGCTTTGAACAATGTCCTGGAGTATCTTAAGGATGAAAACAATACCTTTGAATATGCCGCCTATCAGTTCTCTGATGATACCGGTTCAAAGGAAAACGGCGGTTACATCGGAGCCATCAATGAAGAAAACGCCGCAAATTACGACGAGATGTTTGCGAAAGCCGCTATGGCACTTGAAGATGACGAAGTATCGAATGTCGTAGTATCGCAGTTCGGTTACCATATCATCAAAAACGCCGGTTCTACCGTTGAAAAAGCCCTTAATGACTACTACTTCCTTTCCAATCTGGAAAACAGTAATCCGGATCTGGCGTTAAAGGCCATCCTGGAAAAAGGCACTGAACTTGGCTTTGAAATCAAGGACGAAAAACTGCTCAACAGCATCAGCAGTCAGCTGGAAAGCGAGGAGAACTAAGATGAAAAAAGGATTAACAATCATTTTAACCGCACTGCTTCTGTCTGCGTGTTCTTCAAAAAACATATATTCTTATCTTAGCAACGGCGATGATCCGATCTTTACCGGACCGAATGTTACTTATACATACAACGATCTGTACAAATCCTTAAAGGTCAGCTCCGGTGATGAGATCGAAAACCAGATCCTGCTATCGATCGCGGATACATATGAAATCGATAGAGAAGAGCTGGAAAACCAGGCACAGGAAGCGATAGATCTGTATGTTTCTCTGGGTTATGAAGAATATCTGACCAGTTACTACGGTTCCCTGGATGCCTATAAGGAAATATATGTTTCCAATCTGATCCTGAATGAACTGTCCAAGATCTATGTTGAGGAAAACTATACGGCCTTAAAAGAATCAGATCTTCCGGTAAAAATGCAGCTTGCTTCATTCGATACCCAGGAAGATGCTCAGAAATGTATCGACGATTTCAACGGCGGTTCTACGTTCGATATGGCTGCCATCAACAACAACAGTCTGAATACGCCGCAGAGCACGGTATATGTAGATTCCGATTCTTCTCTGGTTTATGAAATCAAAGAATATCTGAATTCAACGGATACCACAGGCATTTCTTCTATCATTACCGCAACGTCCATGTCTAAGGATGATGATGGAAATGATGTTGAATCCCATACTTACTATTTATTGAATGTCGAAAGCAGAGACGCCGATGAATTCAAGGAAGACTACATCAATGTAGCCGCTGCCAATGCATCTCTGGAAACTGTAAACAAGTATTTCCTGACATCTCATGAACTGGAATTCTTTGATCAGGACATCTATGAACTCATGTCAGGAAACTATGAGGAACTGAAGTAATGTGTATCTTCTGTAAAATCATTGAAGGAGAGATTCCTTCGAGAAAAGTCTACGAAGATGATGACATTCTGGCTATCCTGGACATATCGCAGACGACCAGGGGTCATACCCTGGTTATGCCGAAAAAACACTATGACGACTTTCTGCAGATGCCTGAGAAGGAATTCGGAGCTCTGATGGAAAAGGTACAGCAGATCGCTGATCGTATCGTCAAGAAAATGAATGCCAAAGGATGCAACATTCTGATCAATACCGGTGAAACAGCCGGACAGACAGTCAGACATGCCCATGTCCATATCATTCCAAGATACGATGAAAACGATACGGTAAGCTTCAGCTTTACGGAGAATCAGTACGATCTGGATGAAATCCTGAAAAAGATAAAAGAAAACTGAGTGTAAACTCAGTTTTTTTATTCCGGTCTTATCTGTAATCTTTGGATATTTACAGGAACCTTCTTTTTGTCGTCGATTTCAATCACGACACCGCACAGGATTCCGGCTCCGGAAGCGATCTTGTAGACCGTCTTCTCTTTTTCGATTCCCGCCTTGATCGATTCCTCGATGTCTCTGCCGATGATTGAACAGTAGGCACCGCACATGCCCACATCGGTAATGAACGCGCATTCATGAATGATGGCCTCATCGGCTGTCTGAACATGAGTATGCGTTCCAATGACGACTTTAGCCTCATCCTTGAAATATTCCAGAAATAGTCTTTTTTCTGCGGTCGTCTCGGCATGCAGGTCAACGAAATAGAAATCCGGCTCCAGCTGTCTGGTTTTTTCCAGTACTGTTCTAAAAGCCGTATACGGATCGCTGCCGGCTTCAGGCATCAGTACAGATCCCAGAATATTCGTCAGACAGATCTTCATTCCTTTGTAGGAAATCAGCTTGTAGTAGTTGTCTGTCGTTCTTTTGGAATGATTATACGGAACAATCAGCCTGTCCATGTCATCGATATGATCGTATATTTCAGCCTTAGAGAAGGTATGATTTCCCATCGTAATGTAGTCGATGCCTTCATTCAGCAGCTGCTTATAGATCTTATAGGTAATTCCCTTTCCATGGGCCGCATTCTCAGCGTTCACGATCACCAGATCTGCCTGATAATCTTTCTTTAAATCATATAAAAGCGAAGAGACAATGTCTCTTCCGCTTTTTCCAACAATATCGCCTAAAAAAAGTATCCTCATTATTTCGCTGTTTCGGAAGCCCTCGTTTCACGGATAACCGTTACTTTGATCTGGCCCGGATAAGTCAGTTCGTTTTCAATACGTTCTTTGATCTCTCTGGCAATGACGGCACACTTGGCATCCGTAACTCTTTCCGGAACGACCATGACTCTGACTTCACGGCCTGCCTGGATGGCATAGGCCTTGTCTACGCCGTCATATTCATTGGCGATCTTTTCCAGAGCTTCCAGTCTGTTGATGTAGTTTTCGATACCTTCATATCTGGCACCTGGTCTAGCCGCGGATAATGTATCGGCTGCAGCTACCAGAATGGATATCAGGTTGTCTGCAGGAACATCTCCATGGTGAGATTCGATTGCATTGACGACTTCACGGCGTTCACCGTGTTTCTTGGCGATCCTGGCACCCAGTTCAACGTGCGTTCCTTCCTGTTCGAAGTCCACGGCCTTGCCGATGTCATGAAGCAGACCGGCTCTTTTTGCCAGATTCTGATTCAGACCCAGTTCGGCAGCCATCATACCCGCAAAGGATGCAACTTCAATGGAGTGCTCCAGACCGTTCTGACCGTAGGAATATCTGTAACGCATTCTGCCGATCAGCTTGACAAGTTCCTTGTCCATCTTGCCGATCTGCAGCTTGAAACAGGCGTCCTCGCCGTACTTGGTGATGTTTTCATCCATTTCCTTCGTCGTTTTTGCAACAACGTCTTCAATTCTTCCCGGCTGAATCCTGCCGTCTCTGATCAGCGTTTCCAGAGAGAGTCTGGCGATCTCTCTTCTGATCGGATCAAAGCAGGAAACGGTGATCGCTTCCGGCGTATCGTCAATGATCAGGTCAACACCGGTAGCCTGTTCGATCGCTCTGATGTTTCTGCCTTCACGTCCGATGATTCTTCCCTTCATCTCTTCGGAAGGAAGCGTCACGACTGAAACGGTCCTATCAAGCGATTCATCCTGAGAATACCTCTGAATCGCCGTAGCGATGATCTCACGGGCATTCTCCGCCGCTTTTTCTTTTGCTTCTTCTTCTTTGTCACGGATGTAGACAGCTACTTCATCGGCCATCTTCGTCTCCACGACATCCATCAGTTCTTTACGTGCTTCTTCCTCACTCATGTTGGAAACACGTTCCAAAAGCGCAATCTGTCCATCGATTCGAGATTGCAAATCCTGTTCCATTTTATCCAGTTGAACAGCCTTGTCTTCAGCTTTTCTTAATTTTTCGTCTAATTTACGCTCTTTTTGTGTCAGATTTTCATCACGGAAATTAAGTGAATCCTCTCTTCTCTGCAGCTTGCTTTCCTGCTCCAGGATCTCACTCTTCTTTTCTTTGATTTCTTTTTCAGCCTGCAGCTTCAGATCGTATACCTGTGTTTTCCCCTCTAAAACCGCCTGTTTAACCGTATTCTTAGCCTGATTATTCGCTTCGTCCAAGACTTTCTGGGCTTCCTTTTTAGCATTTTTACCCGTTAAAGAGTATGCCAGCAATACTAACAGTGCCCCAGCAACTAATCCGATAAAAATGGAAAGTACATCAATTCTCATATGTATATACCTCCATTTATTAAAACATTTGTGGATAAAATCCTTTTAAATTGTACAATATTGGCAGGATTTTCACAATATTTAACAGTAAAGATCGGTACTGAATGCATAAAAAAACGAGGCTTAATCCTCGTTTTTCTTGTACATTGCTTCTTTGATCTGGGCCGTGATCTTTTCATCGATGTCCGGATTGGCCTGCAGGTAGGCTCTTACCGCATCGGTACCCTGGCCGATCTTTTCTCCATTATAGGAATACCAGGAACCTGATTTTTCTATGATGCCCATGTCAACACCGAGATTGACGATTTCGGATAGATGGGAAATACCTTCGCCATAGTAGATTTCAACCTGACAGGTCTTGAACGGCGGTGCAACCTTGTTTTTAGCGACTTTGACGTTGACCTTGTTGCCAATCACTTCCTGACCGTCCTTGATGGCTTCGGATTTTCTGACTTCCAGACGGATCGTCGCATAGAACTTAAGGGCACGGCCGCCAGTCGTCGTTTCCGGATTGCCGAACATGACACCTACTTTTTCTCTCAGCTGGTTGATGAAAATCGTCGTACAGCCGTTGGCGTTCATCGCTCCGGCAAGTTTACGCATGGCTTTTGACATCAGACGGGCATGGAGACCGATATTGGAATCACCCATTTCGCCGTCCAGTTCGGCCTGCGGAACAAGTGCCGCAACAGAGTCGATGACGATCAGATCGATTGCACCGGATTTGATCAGCACTTCAGCGATCTCCAGAGCCTGTTCGCCGGAATCCGGCTGAGACAGAATCAGTTCGTCGACATCTACACCCAGCGCTTTCGCATATCTTGGATCGATCGCATGCTCTGCATCGATGAAGGCAGCCTTTCCGCCGCCTTTCTGACATTCTGCGATGCATTGCAGAGCCAGCGTTGTCTTGCCAGATGATTCCGGCCCGTAGATCTCGATGATCCTTCCTCTAGGAAGACCTCCTACGCCCAAAGCATAGTCGATCGCAAGAGAACCGGTAGAGATCGCATCCACGTCCACAAAGGCATGCTCGCCCAGTTTCATGATCGAACCTTTGCCGTACTGTTTCTCGATCGTTTTTAGCGCTTCATTCAGCAGCTGTTCCTTTCTGCTGTCAGATACTTCGATGTTTTCTTCTTCTTTTTTTGCCATATATTCCTCCTAATCATTATTCCCGGAATTTCGGCCTATTCCTACATGGATTCGAAAATGTAATCTCTAACCTGCATGAAATACGAATATCCTCCGGCTACGGATATAAAAGAAGTAAACCAGATCAGGATCTCGTCCACAGGCAGATACCACAGTTCAAAAGGCAGATTATTGAGAAGGATAATGATGATCGTGACCATCTGCAGTGCCGTTTTCAGTTTCCCTAAAA
>JAFONG010000016.1 GCA_017418585.1 Erysipelotrichaceae bacterium
CCATCGCCAAGGTAGTTGCGAAATGGACCCATATCGATGTCTCGAAACTGATGTCTTCAGAAAGGGAAAAACTGCTGAAACTGAAAGAGACACTGTCTTTGAGAGTCGTTGGCCAGGATCAGGCGCTGGAACTTGTTTCTGACGCGATTTTAAGGTCCAAGGCGCAGGTTTCCGATACGAATCGACCGATCGGTTCATTCCTCTTTCTCGGCCCTACAGGCGTTGGTAAAACCGAAGTGGCCAAGGCTCTGGCAGAACAGCTGTTTGACGATGAATCCAAGATCGTACGTATCGACATGTCCGAATACATGGAGAAGTTCTCCGTATCCAGACTGATCGGTGCTCCTCCGGGATATGTAGGCTATGAGGAAGGCGGACAGCTGACTGAAGCCGTCAGAAGAAAACCTTATTCCATTGTCCTGCTGGACGAGATCGAAAAGGCCCATCCTGATGTCTTCAACATCCTTCTGCAGATCCTGGATGACGGAAGGATCACGGACTCCAAGGGCGTAACCGTAGACTTCAAGAATACCATTATCATCATGACATCCAACCTGGGAAGCGAGTACGCGTTCGAAAAGGATCAGGATAAGAAGACAAAGCAGTACGAAGAACTCGTCAAGATGACTTTTAAGCCGGAGTTCATCAACCGTATCGACGAGATCATCATATTCAATCCGCTGGATAAGGACATGATCGAAAAGGTCGCCGAGAAGTTCCTGAACATTCTCAAGAAGAGACTGGCCGAATCGGATATCAGTCTATCAGTCACGCAGAAAGCCATGAACAAGATCGTAGAACTCGGATTCGATGAAACATACGGCGCAAGACCGATGAAACGTCACATCCAGAGGGCGATAGAATCCCTGGTAGCCAAGTATCTGCTGGAAAACTACGATGCGAAAGACATCGTCGTGGATCTGGACAATAACGGCAACTATACGGTAAACAGACAATAATAACGGTTTACAGAAAAAGCGGCAGAAAATGCCGCTTTTCTTATGAATGAAAAAAGAACTCTTTTGAGTTCTATTCCGGTCTAATTAAACGATTTAATTAAATCTTCTTGACATCATATGCCTGAGGGCCTTTTTCACCGTCTTTTACTTCGTATTCGACAGCCTGACCTTCGTCTAATGATTTATAGCCATCAACAAGAATTGCTGAGAAATGAACAAATACTTCAACTCCATCATCACCTGTGATAAAGCCATAACCTTTAGCGGCATTAAACCACTTAACTTTACCTGTCATAATTCCCCTTTACTAGCAAAAAACTATATGCAATTTCATTTTAGAACAAATCGGTACCACTTGCAAAGGTTTTTGACTTAATTGGTACCTTTTAGTATATTTTGAGTATGATATACCCTGAATTCCTGAAAGAAAACGATCTGATCGGTATCTGTGCCCCAAGCAAAGGCGTGGGTCATAAGCTGGATGAACTGGAAGAATCCATCGAAGTGCTAAGACAGAACGGATACCGGATCAAAGAAACGAAATCGGTTAGAAAGAACAACGACAGAAGCGCTTCGGCGAAGCAGAGAGCCAGGGAAATGGAGGAACTGATCTGCGATCCCGAAGTGAAGGCTGTCCTGTGCGCCGCCGGAGGCGACTACATGCTGGAGATGATGCCTTATGTGGATTTCGACAGAATCAAGGAAAACCCGAAGTGGATCATCGGCATGTCCGATCCGACCAATATCCTGTATACGGTAACGACAAAACTGGATATCGCAACGCTTTACGGATTCAACGGCGCCGGATTCGTACTGAAGGCCGACCGCCAGCAGAACACCTTCTTCAGTTATCTGAAAGGGAAAACCGTCAAACAGAATTCCTATAAACGTTACATTACTTTCCTGAATGAGATCAGTGAAATCAGGAAGTATGAACCGGTACGCTGGATTGCAAAGAACGACATGCAGATCGAGGGGAGACTGATCGGCGGATGCATCGAGTGTATCGAGAAGCTGATCGGAACTTCCCTGGATGATACCAATGCCTTCCTGGAACGCCATAAGGATGACGGTATCGTCTGGTTCTTCGACATTTTCTCCATGTCCGCCTACGACTTCTATCTGACCCTGCTGCAGTACAAGAATGCCGGATGGTTCAGATACTGCAAAGGCGTGCTGATCGGCAGAGTTGCCTTTCCGCGTATCGATGATCCGAAACTGGATTACATCAAAGCCGCAGACAAGGCTCTGGGAAGAATCCCGCACATCTGCGAAATGGATATCGGACATACTAGCCCAAGAATGACCCTAATCAACGGAGCATATTGCAAGGTTGAATATCGGGACGGAAAGGGCAGTATCTCATTCCAGCTGAAATAAAAGCACTGTCATGCAGTGCTTTTATTTATCTTCTTTTTGTTTCATTCAGGATCAGGACAAGGTCTTTGTAGAAATCCTTGACCCTGTCTTTCTTGGTGGCCCAGGAACATACGAATCTGACAACGGTATTGTTCTTGTCGTACTTACCCCATTCCGTGACCTTGTATTTTTCTTTTATCTTCTCCAGGACTCTGTTGTCCAGAACCGGGAAGATCTGATTGGTAGGGGAATCGATGTACATCCTGATGCCAAGCTGCTGGAAGGCGTATTTCAGTGCCTGAGCCATGACGTTGGCGTTCTTGGCGTTTTTCAGGTAGGTATCATCCTCCAGCAGAGCCTGGAACTGTACGCCGATGATTTTTCCTTTCGCCAGCATTGCGCAGCGCTGTTTCAGCAGGTAACGGAATTCCGTCTTTAGCGCCGGATGGCGGATGACCATCGCTTCGCCTAGCAGGGCTCCGTTCTTCGTTCCGCCGATATAGAAGATATCCGTATTGTCGGCAATGTCCTTGAAAGTAAGATCGTTGTCGACAGCCGTCAGGGCATTGCCCAGTCTGGCACCGTCCAGATACAGATACAGGTTCAGTTCTTTGCATGTCTGATAAATGGTGATCAGCTCTTCCTTGGAATAGATCGTTCCCAGTTCCGTCGCATTGGAAATGAAAACCATCTTCGGTTTTACCATATGTTCATCCAAATGGGTAAATACCGCTCTTCTGATCGCGGCAGGGGTGATCTTGCCATCGGAAGACTTCACCGGAATGATCTTATGACCGGTTGCCTCTACGGCTCCCGTTTCGTGTACGTTAATATGACCTGTTTCGGCACTGATTACGGCCTCATAGGATTTCAGCAGACTGATGGCCAGAACGTTGCACGGCGTTCCGCCCGTAACAAAATGAACATCTACATCCTGATGATGCAGCTTTGCCTTGATCGTCTCGGCTGCCTTTCTGCAATAAACATCCAGACCGTAACCTTCGGATTGCGTATAGTTGGTCTTAACCAGAGCATCCAGAACCTTTGGACATGCTCCTTCGGAATAGTCATTTGCGAATGAATACATCTTTGCTACCTCTTTGTATTTATATATTATATCAGTATTATGGTCTTATCATCACGAATAATGCGTTTTTCTTTAGTGAATCTGCTGAGCAGTCTGGAAAGCGTTTCTCTTTCCAGATAGAGCTGTCCGGCCAGATCGGATACGGAACGGCAGGTGATCCGGTTCTTGTGGATATGCATGTAGTAAAGGAAACGTTCTTCGGCACTTTCTAAAGAAAGCAGTCTGATCCTGCTGTTTAGTTCCTTGGAGAAGTTGGACTGTATTCTTAAGTATTCCACCAGGAAATCCTTGTTTCCTTCCAGGATCTTCAGCAAGCCGTCCCTTTTCAGCAGATCGACCGTCGTTTCTTCCATGGCGATGATATTGCCCCTGTAGAATGGTTCAGAAGAGAAAACAAGGTTGTTGCCGAAGATCTCTCCTTCCTTCAAGGAATTGAAGATGATCTGTTTGCCATCCGGAAGATAGGAAACGATCTGTACGCTTCCTAAGATGATGATCCCAATACATTCGCAACGCTCATCCTCATAGAACAAAGTCTCTCCTTTGGAGAGTTTTCTTTCGTTTAACAGCTTTCTTTCGTCGCGACTGAGTTTTTCGATAATATTCATGATCCGTGATTCAAATCACATTCTTTCTGTTTTTCATTATATATAATTTATCTGCGAGGTTGAAAGAAAATGAAGAAATTATTAACCGTTATATCTGTATTACTGCTGCTGTGGGGATGC
>JAFONG010000017.1 GCA_017418585.1 Erysipelotrichaceae bacterium
ACCGAACAGCGAATTTACGCCGGATGTCGAAGACGACTCTACGGGAGAAGGTCTGGACTTCATCAGAAGCGAAGTCGCCAAGACCGTCAAGAACATCCCGTTCCATAAACTGATCCATACGTTTGCCGGACTGCGTCCGCATATCGATCTCAACGACTTCTACATTCAGGAAGACGATTTGATCGAAGGCTTTATCCATGTCGCCGGCATCGAATCTCCGGGACTGACTTCCGCTCCGGCCATCGCCAAGGATGTTTGTGAAAACATGATCCTGCCGAAGTTCAAGGAAGCCAAGGCAAGGGAAAACTATATCAGAAGAAAACCGTTCATCGACATGAAGGAAATGTCCGATGAAGAAAAAGAAGAACTCATCCGGAAGGATCCGGATTTCGGCAAGCTGATCTGCCGCTGCGAACAGATCTCCATGGGACAGATCAGGGATGTCATCAACAGGAAATGCGGAGCCAGGACTCTGAAAGGCGTCAAGATGCGCTGCCGTCCGGGCATGGGCAGATGTCAGGGTTCGTTCTGTGAACCTGATGTCACCGGTATCCTGATGGAAGAGCTGCACGAGGACGTCAGGGACATCAGACTGGACAAGCCGGGATCGGGCGTCTGTGCCGCCATGGCAAAGGAGGACCTGTAATGGAGAAACATGAACTGGTCATCATCGGCGGAGGATCTGCCGGCATTGCCGCTGCCTTGGGTGCAGCAGAGAACGGTCTGAAAGACATCGTCGTCATCGAAAGGGAAAGCGAATACGGCGGCATCCTGCAGCAGTGCATCCACAACGGATTCGGCCTGCACACGTTCAACGAAGAACTATCCGGTCCGGCCTATGCCGAGAAATACTATTCCCTGATCAAAGACAACAAGGACATTCAGTTCCTCTACGATTCCGCAGCGATCGAGATCAAGGATCATACCGTTACGGTGCAGACCAGAGAAGGTCTGAAAAAGCTGGAAGGAAAAGCCATCATCATGTCCACGGGATGCAGGGAAAGACCTGCCGGAGCCATCGGCATGAAAGGCAACCGCTGCGAGGGCGTGTATACCGCCGGAACGGCGCAGAAGTATCTCAACCGAAAGGGTTTCCTGGTAGGCAAGAAGATCTTCATTCTCGGAAGCGGAGACATCGGCCTGATCATGGCCAGAAGAATGACCCTGGAAGGAGCGAAAGTCATCGGCGTTGCCGAGATCATGCCTTATTCCAACGGTCTCGCCAGAAACATGAAACAGTGTCTGGAAGACTTCGATATCCCGCTGTATCTTTCCCATACCGTAGAAGCGGTACACGGATCTTCCCGTCTGGAATCGATCACTCTGATCGAAGTGGACGACAGACTGAAGAAGATCCCGGGAAGCGAAAAAGAAATAAAATGCGACTGTTTGCTTCTCTCGGTAGGACTGATTCCGGAAAACAAGCTGATCGAAGACCTGGGCGTCAGACTGGATCCGAAAACCAAGGGTGCGGTAGTCGACGACCGTTACATGACCTCGGTAGACGGGATCTTTGCCTGCGGCAATGCCTTGCATGTTCACGATCTGGTGGACTATGTATCCATCGAAGCCCGTAAGGCCGGAAAAGCCGCTGCCGAATATGTCCTTCACGGAAAGGATGAAACGGAAACCGTCAGAAATACCGTACAAAACGGCATCTCCTACATGGTTCCGCAGCATTTCCACAAGGGAAACGACATCGAATTCATGTTCCGGGTGAACAGGGTATTCAAGGAATGCTCCATACACGTCAACGGCAATGGTCTGGACAGAAAGTTCAAGAAACTCGGCATCGTTCCTAGCGAGAT
>JAFONG010000109.1 GCA_017418585.1 Erysipelotrichaceae bacterium
AACGATCGAAGCGGCAAAGAAATACCGGATCAGAACTTTTATTCTGGTTTTTTCCCATAAACTTGTGGATGAACTTGTGAAACAGGGTGTTCTTGAGATTCTTGATAGTGAAGTCGGTTTCGGTTCTTCGGCGATGAAGAATCCCGTTTACAGAATCAAGGGAACGTATACAGGCGTCCTGCTGACGGGAATCGGTGCGGCAATCTCGGCAGCCATGGTGGAAGAACTCCATGCCGCTTTCAACTGCAGGAATTTCATCGTCTTCGGATCCTGCGGGGCACTGGTCGAGATACCGGAAGGAAAACTGATCGTTCCGGTTGAAGCTTACCGCGATGAAGGAATCAGTTATCACTACGCTGAAGCAGGGGATTACATCAGGATCAGGAATGCGGAAAAACTGACGAAGATTTTCGATGAACTGGGAGTAGAATACGTTTCCGGGAAGACCTGGACCACGGATGCTTTCTACAGGGAGACGGAAGCGGAAAGAGACAGGAGAGTCTCTGAAGGCTGTATCTGCGTGGAGATGGAATGTTCAGCCCTGCAGGCGGTTTGCGATTTCAGGGGACTGGAACTTTACCAGTTTGTCTATGCGGCCGATTCACTAAGCGGCAATTGGACAAGAAGGATACTGGGAAATCTGGAAATGGATGCCAGAACGGCTTATTTCGTACTGGCGGAAAAGATCGCCGAAAGGATATAGGAAAGAACGGAAGGATAGAAGCATGGATATCAAAGAGACGCTGAAAAAGATGACACCGGAAGAAAAGATCCGGCTCTGCGCGGGAAAGAACTTCTGGGAAACGCAGGAATATGAGAAATACGGGATCCCTTCATTTTTCATGTGCGACGGTCCTTCCGGACTGAGAAAGCAGGAGATGGATGCCGCGAGCGACATGCTGGGGATCAACAATTCGCGTAAGGCGACCTGTTTTCCGGCTGCCGTTACGACTTCCAATACCTGGGACAGGGAACTGCTGTATCGTCTTGGGAAGGCGATCGGAGAGGAAGCCCGCGATCAGAGAGTCGGCGTTGTGCTGGGGCCGGGCATCAACATCAAGAGAAATCCGCTGTGCGGGAGAAACTTCGAGTATTTCTCCGAGGATCGCGTGCAGACCGGAGTACTATCAGCAGAATTCATCAAAGGTCTGCAGTCTGAAGGAGTCGGATGTTCCCTGAAACATTTTGCCTGCAACTCGCAGGAGAGAAGCCGTCTCAGTTCAGACAGCGTCATGGACGAGAGAACCCTGAGGGAAATCTATCTGAAGGGATTCGAAATCGCCGTCAGGGAAGCGCATCCCGCTACGATCATGAGTTCCTACAACAAGATCAACGGCGTTCACAGTTCCGACAGCCGGAAGCTGCTGAATGACATTTTGAGAGAGGAATGGGGATTCGACGGCCTGGTCATGACGGACTGGGGAGGCATGAATGACCGTGTGGAAGCCTTCAAGGCAGGCAACGATCTGATGATGCCGGGCGGCAGCAGATACATGGAGAAGGCTGTACTCAGGGCATTAAGAGATGGAAGACTTTCCATGGAAGATATCGACAGATGCTGCGAAAGAATCATCCTGGCAGCGTTAAGAGCTAAACAGACGCTCAAAGAAGAATATGCGACTGATTATGAAAAACACCACGAACTGGCGGTTGAAGCAGCGATTAAGGGTGCCGTACTGCTTCAGAACAGGGACGGGATACTGCCGTTGAAGAAAGGCGGAAAGATCCTGTTTGCCGGAGCGATGGTCGAGAATGTCCGTTATCAGGGTGCCGGAAGCAGTCATGTCAATGCGATGCATCTGGAACAGCCACTCGATTATTTCAAGGATTATGATTACGTGAGAGGATGCGATATTGACGGTAATACGAGCGAAGAGCTTTTGAGAGAACTGAAGGAGAAGGCAGCCGAAGCGGATACGGTCGTCGTTTTTGCGGGTCTGCCTGACCGCTATGAATCGGAAGGTTTCGACAGGGAAGACATGAAGATGCCTGAAGGACATGTCAGAATGATCGAAGCCGCAGCTAAGGCCAACCCGAATACTGCGGTTGTGTTGCTGTGCGGTTCGGCCGTGGAATGCGACTGGGCGGATGATGTCAAAGCCGTGCTCTATATGGGTCTTTCCGGAGAAGGAGCCGGGAAGGCATGTCATGATCTGCTGTTTGGGAATGCGGTTCCATCCGGCAGGCTTTCGGAAAGCTGGCCGTACCGTTACGAAGATGTTCCTTCCTCTTCCTGCTACGCCAGAAGTGATGATGCCCTGTATCTGGAAGGAATCTATGTCGGCTACCGTTACTATGACAAGGCCGGCGTGAAGGTTAGATGGCCATATGGCCATGGTTTGAGCTACACCGTTTTTGAACTGAAGGACTTCAGGCTGAAAGGCAATGATGTGTCGCTGAAAGTCGTCAATACCGGCAAGTATCCGGGAGGAGAAACGGTTCAGCTCTATGTCGGGCAGAAGGATCCGAAACTGCATAGACCGGTTAAAGAACTGAAACGCTTTGAGAAAGTCTATCTGGAAGCGGGAGAAGAAAGGGAAGTCGTGTTTAAACTGCAGGATGAAGACTTCATGCTGTGGGATGGATGCTTCAGGAAAGTGAAAGGAAGCTACCGTATTGAGATCGGCACATCCGTCGATGACATTCGTTTCTTTAAAGACATAGATGTAGATGGCGAAGATGTAGATGTTCCAGCCTGGCAGAAAGAAAGCTGGTATGAAAACTGCAAAGGCTTGCCTCCACAGGCGGAATGGGAAAAGGCCACGGGAATAAAGTATGTTCCGGCAAAGGCGGTAAAGGGAC
>JAFONG010000110.1 GCA_017418585.1 Erysipelotrichaceae bacterium
CCAGGATCAATACCTTTTCACCTTTGTTAATAGTCAGATTGATGTCATGTAATGTGAATTCATTCTGCGTCTTGTAACGGAAACTGAAATCTTTGAATTCAATTACAGCCGACATGATTAGTCTTCTTTACTTAAGTTCGTTCCGCGGGCATTTCTTCTCGCCAGAGCGTAGAGAACAGGAATACCTACAACGATCAGTACAGAAGCATCAGAAATGATTGCAGCCTGAGCCTGTACCCAGGTGATCGTCAGTTCGCTGGAATACCACAGATAAGTCAGCAGCGGAGTAACAAGACCGAAACCGATCGCACAGCCGATGATGCAAAGAACGGCGTGAATGATCGCATGTTTCGTGGTGAATACACCGTTATCAACATCAGCACCGAAAGCTCCTACCAGACCTGCAAAATAGCCTGTTACGAAGTTTCCTAATGACCAGTCGAACCAGAAGCCCCAGCCGCCGATCAGGTCAGCTACGACATTTCCTAAACCGGCAGACAGAGCTGCAGGAAGAGGTCCAAACAGAGCACCGACGATTGCCGGAATAACGTAAGCGGACGTCAGAGAAGTATTGGTAGTAACCTTAATGCCGCCATAGTTCATCAGTACGCCAAACAGCGCAGCGCCGATCGCAACACCGACGATAGTCTTGGTATTCCATGTACCAAGCAGTTTCTGAGCTAAACTCTTTTTCATAATCGAATCCCCCTATAATTCTTTTTTCCATAAAATAAGGCCAATCATCAGATGGGCCTTTTTTCTTTATCTACCCATCGTTCAAGCTTTAGCACCTTGTCTATTCAGGTTGCTGAGATTTCACAGAGCTTGTCTCTCCACCTCTCTTTATGGACTTAATCATATTATCACTAACAGTCCGTGAAATCAATCATTCAAGGCTTTAGTTTTTTCTCTTGTCCAATTCCTTCGACAGCCGGTTTCCAAGCAGCTGGAACAGCTGTACAAGCAGTACGATGATCACAACCGTAATCAGCATGATGTCGCTCTGATAACGGTAATAGCCGTAACGGATCGCAATGTCTCCAAGTCCTCCGCCGCCTACCGCACCGGCCATGGCCGAATAGCCGATGATCGTACCCAGACAGATGGTTGCTCCGGCAATCAGAGAAGGTCTTGCTTCTTTCAGCAGTACTCTGCAGATGATCTGCAGATCGGAAGCTCCCATCGACTGTGCCGCTTCAACGACTCCCCTGTCTACTTCCTTCAGAGACGATTCAACCATTCTGCCGATGAACGGGATTGCCGATACGGTCAGCGGAACGATCGTTGCGACAGTACCGTAGGACTTCCCCGCGATCAGCCTGGTAAACGGGATGATCAGGATCAGCAGGATGATGAACGGAATGCTTCTGCCGATGTTTACCGCTATATCCAGAATGCGGTAAAGAATGCGGTTCGGCCTGATTCCATCCTCGTCACTGATACACAGCAGCACACCCAGAGGCAGACCGAACAGATAGCCGAAGAACGTGGAACAGAAGACCATCAGCAGTGTTTCACCGATGCCTTTCAGAATCATCAAAGTCACGGCGCTACTCATAGTCGTTCACCTCCCCGACAACGATCGATCTGTTTTCTTTCAGATACTTGATCATCTTTTCCGCCAGTTTTTCATCATCCGGAAGCTGTACCATCATCTGTCCTCTGGATGTTCCGGAGATGGATGTGATATTGGATTCCAGGATGTTTACAGGCGTCTTGAATTCCAGGATCAGATTGGCGATGACCGGTTCCGTGGTATTCGTTTCTTCAAATGCAATACGCAGGATCTTGCCTCCGGACATGGATCTGACCTGATTGGTAGAGTTGAAGATCAGTCTTCTGGCTGCAGAAGTCTTTGGGTGTCTGAACAGTTCTTCGACTGTGTTTTCTTCCGCCAGTCTTCCGTCTTCCAGGACCAGACAGCGGTCCGCGATCTCCTGAATGACAGCCATTTCATGCGTGATCAGGACGATCGTAATGTCGTAGTCCCTGTTGATCTGTTTCAGCAGTTTCAGGATCGACTTGGTCGTTTCCGGATCCAGAGCGCTTGTGGCTTCATCGCACAGCAGGATCTCCGGATTGCCGGCAAGGACTCTGGCAATGGCTACTCTTTGTCTTTGACCGCCTGAAAGCTGTGAAGGATAGGCTCTGGCTTTCTCTTCCAGGCCTACCACCTTCAGATAAGACATGGCTTTCGCTCTTGCGGTCTTTCTTCCTGTTCCCGCTATTTTCATCGGGAAACAGACGTTGTCAAGGACCGTAGCCTGCATCAGCAGATTAAAGGACTGGAAGATCATTCCGATCTTTCTTCTTTTTTCTCTGAGACTTCTTTCATCCAGCGAAAGCATGTCTTCCATGTCGATGACGATCTTCCCCCGGCTTGGTCTTTCCAGCAGGTTCAGACAGCGTACAAGCGTGGACTTGCCTGCACCGGACAGTCCGATGATCCCGAAGATCTCTCCTTTCCGTACTTCAAAAGACACGTCGTTCAGTGCTTCTACAGTACCCGACTTGCTTTCAAAAGTCTTGGAAAGATGATCTACCTGGATCATCAGATCAGTATTCGGTTTTTTCATTCAGCAAACGGAACGACCGCTCCTTCATATGTATTGTTGATGAAATCGACGATTTCCTGTGAAGTCAGTACCTTGACCAGAGCCTGAATGCCTTCGTTGTTTTCATTGCCTTCTTTGACGGCCAGAACGTTGACGTAAGTCTTGGCCGCTGAAGAATCGGCCTTCTCATAGGCGATCGCATCGCGTGATACGTTCAGACCTGCGGCCAGAGCGTAGTTTCCGTTGAGGATAACCAGTGCGGCATCTTCTCTAGATCTGGCGATCTGGG
>JAFONG010000018.1 GCA_017418585.1 Erysipelotrichaceae bacterium
CAGCTTCTGACGATTGCCAGAGCTTTCCTGAAGAACCCGAAGATTCTCATTCTGGATGAAGCCACATCCTCGGTCGTTACACGTACCGAACAGCTGATCCAGGATTCCATGGAAGAACTAAGAAAAGGCCGAACCGCCTTCACCATTGCCCATAGACTGTCCACCATCAGGAACGCCGATATCATTATCGTTCTGGACAAAGGCGATGTTGTGGAAGTAGGCAATCATGAACAGCTGATGGAGAAGAAGGGATTCTACTACAAGCTGTATCATGCGCAGTTTGAAAACTAGAATGTTCATCGGTTGAAATGCCGGTATATTCAAGGTATAATCAAGCCAGGTGAAAACCTGGCTTTTTTTATGAAAAAGAATTGTATCGGTAAATACTATCTGAAGTATGCCTGGATGTTTATCCTGGGTATTCTCTTCAACGCAGCCGTAGACTACGCACAGACTTATGTGCCGGAGTTTTTGGGTACGATCGTCGAGATCGTTTCCACCCGGACAGGTGTCACGATAGCCGATATCGGTTCTCTGATCAGACAGATGTTCGTGATTGCCATGATCCTGATGATCGGCAGAGCGATGCTGAGATTCCTGATCCTGGGCGCTTCAGGCAGGATCGAAGCCGGTATTCGTCATGAGATGTTCCTGAAAGCCGAAAGACTTTCTCAGCGCTATTATCACGAAAACAAGAGCGGTACGATCATGTCCTGGTTCTCTTCCGACGTCGAAGCGATCGAGGAGTTCGTCGGATGGGGCACCATCATGGCTGTCGATGCCGTTTTCATGTCGGCTGTCGGTCTATACAAAATGGTGAGAATGGATATCGTCATGAGTGCCATTGCCGTTGTACCGATGCTGGCACTGGTCATCTGGGGCAACAAGGTCGAAAAGATCTGGTCCGAAAAATGGGAAGAAAGACAGAAACAGTTCGACAGGATGTATGATTTTGCCAACGAGACCTTTACGGGCATCAGAGTCATCAAAGCTTTCGTCAAGGAGATCCAGGAACTCAAGGCTTTCTCGAAAGTCGCGGAAGACAACAGACAGGCCAATCTGGAATTCGTCAAGATGTCCATCCGTTTTGATGTCTACATCGAAATGATCATCGGTATCATGATGAGCGTGCTGATGGGCGTCGGTGCCTGGTTTGTTTACCGTTTCTCCATCGGAAATCCGGTAGTGCTGCTGGGTCATTCGATCCTTATGTCGGCAGGAAAGCTGACGACTTTCATCGGTTATGTCGATACGCTGATCTGGCCGATGATCGCCATGGGTCAGATCCTGCAGATGTATTCCCGTTTCAGAACTTCCGCAGGACGTATCTACGCTTTCCTGGATCAGGAAGAAGAAATACACAACAGCGAGAATGCCGTCATGTTAAGCGACTGCAAGGGAAAGATTACTTTCAAGGATTTCTCCTTTGCCTATCCGGACGGCAATACACATTCTTTGAATCATGTTTCCTTTGAGATACAGCCGGGCGAGATGGTGGGCGTTGTCGGCAAGATCGGTTCGGGAAAGACCACGCTGGTCAACTCTTTGCTGAGACTCTACAACATCGATAAAGGTTCGATCTTCATCGACGACATCGATCTGATGGATATCGACATCACAAGTCTAAGAGATGCGATCGCTTATGTTCCGCAGGACAACTTCCTGTTCTCGGACAACATCAGGAACAATATTTCTTTCTCTAACAGAAAGGCTGACATGAACGAGATCACCAACGCGGCGGTCTTTGCGGATGTCGATGAAAACATCAAGGGCTTTTCTGAGGGATATGAGACCGTTACGGGTGAAAGAGGCGTAACCCTTTCCGGCGGTCAGAAACAGAGGATCTCGATTGCCAGAGCGTACATGAAGAACGCTCCGATCATGATCATGGACGATTCCGTTTCGGCCGTGGATATGAAGACGGAAGAAACGATCCTCAACAACATCAATGAAAAACGCAAGGGAAAGACGACGATCATCATCGCTTCCCGTGTTTCGACTGTCGCCCACATGGACAAGATCCTGGTATTGAACGAAGGAAATGTCGAAGCTTTCGACACTCCGGCAGGACTATTGAAAACATCGCCGACCTATCAGAAGATGGTCTATCTGCAGAAACTGGAGAGTGAACTCTAATGGATGAGGAACTGGAAAAACTAAAAGGCGACCATAAGCTCCCCTTAAGTGTCATAATCAGAAGAACGCTTAAGTATATCAGCTCCGAAAAGGGTGGCTTCATCCTGTCTTTGGTATTGCTGTTTTTGAACGTTCTGCTGGATTCGATCTCTCCTTTGTTTACCAGCAGGATCACCGACGAACTTGTTCAGGACAGCATCAATATTTCTCTGATCGTCAACCTGTCCCTGCTGTCTTTTGCGATCATGTGCATCAACCAGGCTTTCCTGTACATCGAATCCATGATCCTGCAGAACTGCGGACAGCGTATCATCTACAGACTCAGACAGGAGATTTTCGAACACATCGAAAACATGTCCCTGAATCAGTTCAACGAGATGCCGGTAGGATCCCTGGTCACAAGAGTAACCTCCTATACCGCCAGCATGTCCGATCTGTTTACCGGTGTTCTGGTCAGAATACTTCGTGACATTACTACCCTGGTAGGCGTATACGTGATCATGTTCGTGCTGTCCCCGCAGCTGTCTACATCCATGCTGGGAATTGTCGCCGCCGTCTTCATCGTTTCCTATGTTTTCTCCAAGAAAGTGAGAGGCTACTTCCGCGAGGAACGGGCCAGCATTTCCGATCTGAATACCTTCCTGTCGGAAAACCTCGCCGGCATGAAGCTGACGCAGGTCTTCAATCAGGAGAAAACCAAGGATGAACAGTTTACCGAAAAGAACGAAAAGCTAAGGAAACAGCGTTTCAACGTTGTCACGGCTTTCGGCATTTACCGTCCGTTGATCTCTTTCATCTATACGGCAGCTGTCGCCGTGTGTTTCATACAGGGCATCAGATTCGGACTGACGGCCGGCGAGATCGTAGCGTTCTATCTGTATCTATCCAAGTTCTTCAATCCGATCCAGAATCTGGCCGACCAGCTTAATGCGCTGCAGAAAGCATTGACCGCATCGGAAAGGATCTTCAACCTGCTGGATGTCAAGCCGGATGTGCTGGATAAACCGGATGCGCTGGAGATCGAACATTTTGAAGGGAAGATCGAATTCAGAAACGTCTGGTTCGCCTATACGGATGAGAACTGGATCCTGAAGGATGTTTCCTTCGTGATCGAACCGAAAAAGACCTGTGCCTTTGTAGGCGCGACAGGTGCCGGAAAGACGACGATCCTTTCGCTGATCGTCAGAAACTACGAGGTACAGAAAGGCGAGATCCTGATCGACGGAATCAATATCAACGATATAAAGATCTCGTCATTAAGAAAAGCCATCGGACAGATGCTGCAGGATGTCTTCCTGTTCTCGGGTACGATTGCGGACAATGTCACTCTGCATGATCCGTCATTCTCGGAAGAAGAAATCATGGAAGCCTGCCGCTATGTCAATGCGGACAGCTTCATTTCAAAGCTTCCGAAGGGCATCAACGAAGAACTGATCGAAAAGGGAGAGAACCTCTCTCAGGGCCAGAGACAGCTCCTGTCTTTTGCCAGAACGGTCATTCACAAGCCGCAGATCCTGATCCTGGATGAAGCGACAGCCAATATCGATACCGAGACTGAAGTTCTCATCCAGCAGTCGCTAGAGAAGATGAAGTCCATTGGAACGATGCTGGTAGTGGCTCACAGACTCTCTACCATCCAGCACGCCGATCAGATCATCGTCTTACAGAACGGCGAGATCGTAGAAAGAGGAAATCATCAGGAACTGCTGAAGAACAGAGGCTACTACTGGAAACTGTACCAGCTGCAGTTCGATAACTGACATGGATATTTACATTCGAAGCAAGGAAGATCTGATCGAAGCAATCGAAAGGTGCGGAATCGTACCTTTCTTTTCTAATAACATCAAAGGCTTTTCGATCGAAGAGAATGTCGATCCCAAGGCATACTTTTCCGATGAGCCGGGCGTCTGGGAGTGGAAAGGGCCAGTCATACAGGAACTCCGCTGTGCCTATGGGAAGTTCTTCCTGAACAAGGCCTGTTTCATCTCAAAGGAATGGTTCTACGACTTCGCGAACTACCGCAGGGACGGCTACGACTTTGATGCGCGAGTGAATGATGGTCTGGTAGGATACAACGAGCAGTTTCTGTATGAACTGATCAGTTCCAGACATTCGATGCTGTCCAAGACGGCCAAGGCTCTGGGAGGCTATGTGAAACCGAAAGAAAAAGGCCGCGATGCATGGGAACCGCGGAAAGGTTTCGATACCAGCATCAACCGGCTGATGATGAGAGGCTATGTTCTGATCATCGATTTCGACTATGAGGTCGATAAGAAGGGCGAATTCTACGGCTGGGGGATATCGAGGTATTCAACTCCCGAGGAATTCTTCGGTAAAGGCTTTGCGAAGAAATGTTATAAAAGAAGTCCCGAGGAATCCTGCCGGCGTCTTTTCAGACAAATAAAAAAGCTCAATCCGGATGCGGATGAGCTTCAGATCAGGAAATTTCTGGGTTAATCGTTCACGATTTCAATAGTTCTGATTCTTTGCGGTTCCAGAGGCTTGTCTCTGTAATCCGTTCTCACGCCGGCGATCTCGTCTACGGTTTCAATGCCGTCGATGACTTTGCCGAATGCGGCGTACTGGCCATCCAGATGAGGAGCATCCTGATGCATGATGAAGAACTGGGAAGATGCGGAATCCGGATCCATCGTTCTGGCCATGGACAGGACACCTCTGGTATGCTTCAGATCGTTTCTGAATCCATTAGATTCGAATTCACCTTTGATCGTCCTTTCGCTTCCGCCCATGCCTGTACCGCTGGGATCGCCTCCCTGGATCATGAAACCTTTGATGACTCTGTGAAAGATCAGTCCGTCGAAGAAGTGTTCATTGATGAGATCGATAAAGTTCTCAACGGTCTGCGGTGCGGTTTCCGGATAGAGTTCCGCCGTCATCGTCTTACCGTTTTCCATGGTGATTCTGATTGTTGTTTTATCCATTTTCTTACCTCGAATTGCTGTTTCCATTATAGTACAGAATGGTAAAATGATAACAGAAAGCATATGGAGGAAGAGATGAGCGAATTTGAAGAACTTGTGTGTCACTATTACAAGGATGAGAACTACAACTGTGCGGAGACCATCATCCACGCGGCGAACGACTACTATCATCTGGATATAAACGAAGAAGATATGAAACTGTTCGGCGGATTCGGGGGAGGCATGTTTTCAGGGATGACATGCGGAGCTCTGGTTGCGGATGTGGCGGTCATCTCCAAAATGATCGTACAGAGAAGCGCTAAGGAAGAAAAAGAAAGCATCAGACCGAAAATACAGGAAATGGTCAGGACTTTCAGGAAGCATATGGAAGGAACGACATGCGTAGAGCTGAAGCCGAAATATCACACAAAAGAAGAAGGCTGCTTCAAAACGATACTTATGGGAGCCCAGGCTCTGGAAATGACAATAAACAAATTAAAGGAGAACGGATGACGTTCTCCTTTTTCATATGCTGTGCTGTTTTGTGCCTATTTGTTTAATGTATCTCTGAAAACGAAGTATTTCTGATAAAGGTATTCCGTCACCAGATTGATCAGCATGTTTAAACCGGTAACCAGATAATCGTTCCATCCCATGGCAACCAGTCTGTTTCCAAACAGGGTGGACAGCGGAGTGAAGACGCAATAGTAGGCGAATACCTTCAGCATCGCTACCGGAACATTGGATGCGGACTGGAAGGTGAACTTTCTGTTCAGGGTGAAGTTCCAGAGAACGGAAAGGATCAGAGAGATCAAATAGCTCGGCTCCCATTTCAGTTTCAGAATCTCGTTGAACAGGGTAAAGGATGTGATCTGAATGATCCCCGCAGAGATGGAGAAGAGAGTGAACTTGATTGTTTTCAGCAGTTCTTTTTTATTCATGATGATCCTCCCTGATGTACCGGTCGGCTTTTGTCAGTACTTCTTTCATGTTCTGAAAGCTTATGATTTCAAGGGCTTCTTCATACGGCAGCAGAATGATCTCGTCGACTTCTTCTTCCTGTCTTTGATAATTCTGATCAGAGAATTTCGCGACGAAGTAGACGGCCTGTTTCTCGATCCCGTTAGGCATGATGTAGTGGAGATCTTCTCTGAACTTCGTATCCGCTTCAGTCTTTATGCCGACTTCTTCCAGGATTTCCCGCTGCGCCGCCTCCTTTAGCGTCTCTCCTTCTTCCAAATGGCCTTTCGGAAAACCGTAGTTGCCATGAAAGTCCTTGATCAGAAGATACAGGATCCCGTCCTGTTTTCTGGTATAGAGTACTGCCCCGGCACTGATTTCTTTCATATCTGTATTATATAGCGTTTTATCGGGTAATATCATTGCAAAATGACAGATTCGTTTTTAGAATGAAAGTATGAAACTTCTGATGCTGATAAATGCCAGATCGGGAATGAAGAACTCCAAGGCACATCTTCTGGATGCGATCGATATCTTCTGTGGGAACGGCTATGAGGTCACCACCTATGTGACCCAGTCGCCAAACGATGCGGAAAGATATCTGCTGAAAAACAGAAAGAAATACGATGTCGTCTGCGTCTTTGGCGGAGACGGCACGATGAATGAAGTGTCGAATGCCCTGATGCGCAAGGAATACAAGCCGCTGCTTGGCTATTTCCCCAGCGGGACGATGAACGACTTCGGAACGAATTTCGATCTGGGGAACGATCCTAAGACGATTGCCGAGAAGATCGTTCAGAAGAATGAGAGGCCTTTTGATGTCGGACTGTTCAATGACCGTTATTTCAACTATGTGGCGGCTTTTGGAGCGATGTGCGACGTTCCGTTTACGACGGACAGAAGCGCCAAGGAAGCTCTGGGCAATATCGCCTATATTCTGGAAGGCATCAGCCATCTTCCTGAGATCAGAAAGATTCCGGTGAAGTATTCGCTCAACGGGAAAGACTATAAACGGGATGTTCTGTTTGGCCTGATTTATTCCGGAAACAGAGTTGCGGGCATGGAGCTGGAGGATAAAAAAAGAGCGAGAGTGGATGACGGAAAGTTCAATGTCCTGCTGGTTGACTACATTCCTTCGATCTTCGAAACATCGGATCTGCTGGACTATCTGCTGCAGAAGAAACAGCTGATCCACCGTTATCAGACCGATCACATCACTCTGGAATTTGAAGACGACAGTACCGTCTGGACACTGGATGGAGAAAAAGCCGGAACCATAGACGGGAAAGCGGAAATCACGATCATAAATAAAGCACTCAGCTTACTTGCCTGAGTGCTTTTCTTTTGTGATCCTATGATCCGCTTATTTCAGTAATCCGGTAAGAAGTCCTAAGAGTTCCGTACCGTCGGCCTGAGCGGTTGTCGTCTGCTTCTGGCTGGTTCCGCCAAGAAGTGATCCTAACAGATTGCCCAGATCGGCCTGTGATGACTGTTTCTTGTTGGATGTTGCAGCCGATGTCAGCAGTGTACCCAGCAGGTTGGTTGCCAGATCGTTGCTCTGCTGCGGTTTGCTTGATGTCGTTCCGCCGAGCAGGCTGCCTAACAGAGAAGCAGGTGAGCTTGACTGTGTTGAAGTTGCGCCGCTGAGCAGTCCGAATACGTCAGTAAGATCGATGCCGTCAGAGAGGTCAACGCCGGAAGATTTTTTCTTCTTGGCTGTCGTCTGAGGCTTGCTTGCCGTTGTCGTAGCTGTTGAAAGGCTGTTGAGCAGAGCAGGAGCAATGCTGTTGAGGACGCTGTTGACTTCCTTGGCAGACAGGTTGCTTTCTTTTGCCAGATTGTTTACGATGACGTTCTGGTCCTGGCCCAGGATGTGGGCGATGATCTTGGCGCCGTCATCGGTATCAGCTTTGGCGATCTGCTGAGAAACCGTTTCTGTGCTGGTATGCTGTGTCAGAGCGCCTAACAGGGACTGAGCGCCTTCCTTCTTGGATGCGTTCTTTGTCATATAGCTGATCAGCAGAGGTACGGCTACCATCAGAAGCTTAGAGATCGTTTTTGACGATACACCGGTCTTCTTGGATACGGAACTGACGGAATCGTTGGTCGTCAGTGTACCCAGCAATAACTGTAATAGATTCATTATGATCCTCCTTTATTACATGATGAAATATGAAACATATTCTATTTCTATTTTAATTCAAGTAAATACGAAAAATAAATAGGGAATTGTACTTAAGCGTTGGGACGAATGAAGCTTATATCAGGGAAAATGTGATATGATTAACTTATGTTCGATCTGTTAAGAAAATATACGAAAGACGGTTTATCGGCTGCCATACTGGGACCGCTTTTTACGGTATTTGAAGTCATATTCGATGCGCTGATTCCGCTGGTCATGAAGGATATCATCGATACCGGTATCTATGAACTGAACGGAGACATGGACTATATCGTAAAGAAGGGTCTTCTGATGGTCGGTCTGGCTCTGGCTGCTGCGATTGCGGGTGCCTTGAGTGGACTGTTCGCTTCGATTTCCTCTACCAGATTTGTTAGAAACATCCGTAGGGCGATGTTTGAGAAGATACAGACCTACAGTTTTGAAAATATCGAAAAGTATCCTGTTCCGACGGTTGTTATGCGTCTGACGACGGATATGAGAATGCTGAGAATGGCCTATGTCAGTATCGTAAGAATGCTGATCAGGGCTCCTTTCAATCTGATCATAAGCGCCTATTTCGTCTTTAGGATCAGCAGGAATCTTTCGATGATCTTCCTGTTTGCGGTTCCGATCCTGGGTGTCGGACTGATTATGATCTATGTGAAAGCGCATCCTCGTTTCAGACAGATGATGCTGAAGTTCGATGCTCTGGATGCCAATCTGGAAGAAAACATCGAAGGCATCCGGGTTGTTAAGACTTTCGTAAGGGAAGAGCACGAGAAAGAGAAGTTCGAGCGTTCTTCTGCCGATGTCATGAAAGCCCAGCGTTTTGCCGAAAGGATCGTCATCATCGACCGGCCTTTCTTTGAACTGGTGATGTATGTCTGCATGATCCTGATTGCCTGGATCGGCGGCAGAAACGTCATATCCCAGACAATGACGACAGGCGATTTCCTGGCCTTCCTTTCTTACGTCAGAGCCATCCTGTTCGCTCTCCTGATGATTTCCAACGTCTTCCTGCAGGTTGTCATGGCACAGGCTTCCGTCGACAGAGCCAACGAACTGCTGTATGAAGAACCGAGCGTCACGGATACGGACAATGATCCGAATCTGGAGGTCAAAGACGGTTCGATAGAGTTTAGGAACGTTTCGTTCAAGTATTCAAGTGAAGCGGAAAAGAACGTTTTAAGTGATATTGATCTGAAGATCGAACCGGGAGAACTCATAGGCATACTAGGCCCTACCGGTTCATCCAAGACGACTCTTGTACAGCTGATCCCGCGTCTATACGACACTTCGGAAGGCGAAGTCCTGGTTGGCGGCGTCAACGTAAAGGAATACAGGCTGGAAAAACTGCGCGATGCGGTGGCGATGGTCCTGCAGAAGAATACCCTGTTCTCGGGTACGATTGAAGAGAATATGAAGTGGGGAAACCCGGAAGCAAGCCATGAACAGATCGTAGAAGCATGTAAATACGCACAGGCGGATGATTTCATCATGCAGATGCCGAAGAAGTACGATACGGATCTGGGCCAGGGAGGCGTCAACGTTTCCGGCGGCCAGAAGCAGAGACTGTGCATTGCCAGAGCTCTTTTGAAGCATCCGAAAATCATCATTCTGGACGACTCCACCAGCGCGGTAGATACGGATACCGACCACAGGATTCAGCTGGCTTTGAAGGAAAAACTGGGAGGTATGACAACCATCATCATCGCCCAGAGAGTCGCTTCGGTCAAGGAGGCCGACCGTATCATCATCATGGATAACGGAAAGATCGCCGATATCGGCAATCACGAGGAACTGCTGAAGAGAAACGAAGTCTACCGCGATCTTTACAATACACAGATGGAAGGAGCGATGGAATAATGGCAGATACAGGCTACAGACAGCTCCGCACCTCAAGAGCGAACGATGTCGTAGGAACGATCGTTAAGACTTTCTCATATATCGGCAGGCACTACAGATGGCAGTTCATTTTTGCGATCCTTTTCATCCTGTTGTCTTCCTTTACGGGCGTATTGAGTTCCTATCTGTTTACCCCGATCATCAACAACTACATCGTTCCGTACATCGGCATGGAGAATCCGGATCTGTCGGGATTCGTCAGGATGCTTATGCTGATGATTGTCATCTATGCCAGCGGGCTGTTCTCTTCCTATGCCTTTAACAGGCTGATCTCCATCGTTTCCACGGGAATGCTGGATGACATGCGCAAAGACCTGTTCCGAATCATGGAAAAGCTTCCGGTGCGTTTCTTTGACACCAGAACCCATGGCGAGGTGATGAATTTCTATACCAACGACATCGACACGATAAGGCCGATGATCGCCAACGGTTTTCCGACACTGATCTCGACCTTGATCACGATCGTCGGCTGTTTTGCCTTCATGTTTTCTTTGAATATCAGACTGACGCTGGTCGTTCTGGTTATGCTGGGACTGATGATGGTCATCACCTATGTTCTGGCGAAAGGTTCCAGAAAGACTTTTGCCGGACTGCAGAAGCAGATCTCCAACATCAATGGCTATGCCCAGGAAATGTTCTCGGGACAGAAAGTCATCAAGGTATTCAATCATGAGAAAGAGACCATAGATGGTTTCCTGAAATACAACGACAAGCTCTATGAATATTCCGTCAAGACCAACGCCTATGCTTCGATGCTGATGCCGATCAACGCCAATCTGGCTTATGTCACTTATGCGGTCGTTGCCGTAATCGGCGGCAAGATGTGCATTGAAGGTTCTCTCAGGATCGGCGATCTGGCTTCTTTCCTGCTGTTTGTCCGACAGTTTGCGGGACCGATCTCCAACCTTTCCCAGCAGTTCAACGGCATCATGATGTCGCTGGCCGGAGCGGAAAGAGTCTTCGATCTGATGGACAGAGAGCCGGAACTGGACTACGGCATCATCGAACTGGTCAACGTCAGAGAGGATTGCGAAGAACTGATCGAGACCGATCGCAAGACCGACCGCTGGGCCTGGAAGATTCCGGTTGATCCTGCGAAGTATGTGGAACTCGAGGGAGACATCCGTCTGGACAATGTTACCTTCCGTTATGAAGAGAATAAAGACATTCTGAAGAATATTTCCTTATATGCCAAACCTGGCCAGAAGATCGCCTTTGTCGGTTCTACCGGAGCCGGAAAGACGACGATCACCAACCTGATCAACCGTTTCTATGACGTGGAAGACGAGGAAGGTATGATCACGTTCGACGGCATACCGATCAAGGAGATCCGCAAGGATGATCTCAGGAGGTCCGTAGGCATGGTCCTGC
>JAFONG010000003.1 GCA_017418585.1 Erysipelotrichaceae bacterium
AAAGGAAGGTACTTCATTGTAGCTTTGATCAAGCGTAAGTGTATCTGAAACACTTTCTTTAAATTTCGCAAGATCATCTGTCGTTTCAAATCTGTAGACCGGCAGATGGCGGGCAGAACTGATCGCCAGGGAATACGGATTCAGACATTGCGCAAAGATCCATCCATCTGCAGTATATTTTGCGTATGCGACCTGTGTTTTTGCACTCAAAGTGTTTTCTTTGGCTTCCGTATAGAACATCTCAACAGCTTTTTCAAAATCATTGTTTTGTGTCTTATAGAAACGTGCATCATAGCCATACTTCACGATCGCTATGTTTACATCTTTATATATCGTGATTCTGTAATCGTCCCTTATAACGAATTGAATCGATCCGGGCGAAGGAAGATCTTTGTTTGGAGTATTTGACTGTTTCCAAGACACGAGGTCAAGATACTTGGCTAATGAACTTCCATCAACGTATCCCGGAACGATCAGTCCGTTCTCATCTTTTCCTGTAGGCGGATAGTATATTGTCTGCACATCCGTAACATCAGCTATGAGTGATATTGCATTTTCATAATTTAGAAAAGAAAGATCCGGTTCACCATTCATACTGTTTACTCCAAAGTATTCCCTGGCGGCCTGCAGACATTTTGCGGAACTTGTTTTTGAACTGTTTATATCCAAAGCTTTTCCTTGAATAGACCATGGAAATCTGGCCCGTATGTCATCTGCGTAGTAAGATCCGTCCCTGGGTTCCCAATACTCGATCACCGGATAACCCGCAGGACCTCCATCCCGTTCAGCCGTATCAAAAGTGATGGCTGTCGGGATATGCGATCCGCTCTCTTTCTGAACGTCTTTGCCGTCAAAGCTGTATTCTTCACAGAGCACCCAGGCATAGACACTTGTCTGTTTTCCTGATCTTTGGATCAGCAGAGTATCATAATCCGTTGCGATGAAATGACCTTCTGAATGAGAAGGACGGTTATGTTGCACAACAGCCATATCCATTGAAAAGCGGAGCTCTTCAGACAGGCTTGAGTTCGAGTACGGATCGCTCATCAGAAATACCGCAAGAATAACGCATACAACAATAGCCGCTGTCATGATCCAGAACGTCGGTTTCCGGTAATTCAAAACACCTTTGATCCTCTCCTTCACGCCCACTTCACCAAAGGCGAGCGGACAGGCTGTGATCTTTTTTCTAGAAAAGCTGCAGTTTAACAGCGCCTGCGAATAGGAAGCAATTTCTTCCTTCTCCATATCCGTGATGACTTTCTCATCGCAAGCCATCTTGATATCCCGGCACAGAAGGATATAAGCGATCCAGCATAAAGGATGAAACCAATACACAGACAACAGTAAAAAACCAAGCGGTTTCCACAGGTGATCATAGCGCTTCAAGTGTGCATTCTCATGCCGGATCACAAGTTCAAGCGTTTTACCCTGCATGGACGAAGGCACATAGATGGCCGGCCTGAATACACCCAATATGAACGGTGCTTTTACTTCATCACAGGCAAAGACGTTCTCACTGATGGCAATGTTTGCGGATACTTCTTTCCTCAGCTTCAGATAACTGATGAGTGCATATCCAAGCATAACTGCAACCCCTGCAAGCCAGATGACCGAGATGATCGGAATGTATATCTGAAGCGGGTTTGCGCTGTCTTCAATCGCCGGCGTAAATGACTCCGCGATCAGCGGATTGATCGTTTCATTGACGATCGTGATCCCGGAATCGATGGCAGGCGAGTGCTGCATCGCAATATCTGCAGGTATCGTTTCACTGCTCGGGATCAGACTAAAGACACTTTCAAAGGAAAACGGACATACTAGACGTATGGCAACAAGTCCCCAGAGCATACATATGATCCATCTTGGTGCTTTATTCAAAAGAGATCTTGCGAAAATGACCGCAAGGATCAGCCAGCTTGCCGTGATGGACATATTCAGTATTTTAAGAAATACAGCATCCATGATCATCCTTCTTTCCTGAACGCATCGATCATCTTCTGTATCTCATCCGCTTCTTCAGCAGAGATCTGCTTCCTCGAAATAAAGGCTGCAACGAAAGCAGGCAGAGAACCTTCATAAGAATCCTCGATGATCTGTTCACTTTTTGCCGAATAGAAATCCTTTTTGGAGATCAGCGATGTGACCACACCGTTTTCGTTTCTGAAAAGCCCCTTCTCACAGAGTTTGCGAAGTACGGTATAGGTCGTCGGTTTTTTCCAGTTGAGCTGCTTTTCGCATATCTTTACAAGATCACCCGATGCGATCGGTTCATTATCCCAGACAATATCTGCAAAACGCTCCTGTACAGCGCCAAGTTCGATATCGATCATATAGCATACCTCTTTCCTGGTTTACTCGAATAAACCTCACTTTCAGTTTATTCGAATAAACCAAAGATGTCAAGCAGCCGATATCTGACAGAAAAGAAACTTTCACATTGGATTCCGGCTCTGATATACCGATATCGATTGAATCATTTGTGAAGAAAGGATCCTGCGGATACTCTGATCATGAAACAGAACCGTTTCCCTTCCCGGCTTTATCAGATCCGGATCCAAGACAAAAGAAGAAGTCTTCACAGAACTGAGGAAGATGATGAACTAAGCTTATCCCTTCGATAAGACATACATGGGATCATAATGAGATCCCAAAGGCATTGAATAGTCCCCCTGTGGCTATCTTTCACGAAATACGATTCTGCTGAGTCTGTGAGCGATCCACAGAGTCACGATCTTTTCCGGAGTGAAAGGCAGCCAGAGGAATGTGAGATAGGCGGAGGCGACCGCCGTCAGGAAGGCCATCTTCCATCTCATTCCGAGAAATACGCAGACATAAGCCCATCCATTGGTAATGAACCAGGCGATCGCGATACAGAGCGCATACTTAACAGCCGCTTTCATTGGAACTCCTGATACCGTGCCGGATAGGCACCCAGGTCACCTTCGCGAACAGCGCATAGATCGCGATCGGAAGATAGGTCGCCAGAAACAGCGGATAGGTAAAGGTATACAAGATCTTCTGAGAAGAAGAGGCATCGATCCTGTTCCATTCGACGACTGTCGTCAGAAGCCCGGTCAGGTATGTGACCATGTAGGCATTGAGGAGGCCCCACAGGATCGAACGGGTGTAAGGAACGATATCCCTTCCCAGACAGATCAGGGTCAGGAAGGTGATGAGTTTTGTCGCAACAGAGATAATTGACAGTCCATAGGCAGACAGTATCGTGTTCAACATGTCGTAACAGGAGAAGTCTCCCTCAATGATCCCTTTCAGAAGCGACGGTGTATATTTTCCTATGACCTAAAGATATCCCTTCGCCCAGCGGACCCTCTGATAGAAGGACTGTTTCAAGCAGACGGGCTGTTCATCATATACGACCGCCTTGTCACAATAAGCGATGATGTTATGGCGACAGGCCTGATCGACACTGAGTTCAATGTCTTCCGTCAGAGTATGGTAGTCCCATTCCGGGATCAGTTTCCGATCGAACAGGAATCCTGTTCCGTTGATGGCACAGCTGAGCCCCAACAGGTAGCGGGCATTGTTCAGGAAACGGTCTTTCTTCAACAGGAACAGCGAGTAACCGGCCGAGATCCAGTTTTGAGCGTAGTTCTTGGAAGAGATGTATGATGCGATGATGCGGTTCCCTTCGCAATAGGAACGGTTCATCTGTTCCAGATAGTCTTCTTTCAACAGATTGTCCGCATCAATGACGATGCAGGCATCGAAAGCTTTCCCATAATCTCTGCCGATCCTATACAGGAGTTCTTCCAGAGCGTGACCCTTTCCCACGAGATCGGGATCGTATCTTTCATAGACGGTCGCACCGTTTTCTTCGGCGATCCTGGCAGTCCTATCGTTACAGTTGTCTGCCATCACGAATGTATGGAAGTGTTCCTTCGGATAGGCCTGTGCCTGTATGCTTTCTAAGAGATCGGCGATGACGTTTTCTTCATTTCTGGCACAGATCAGGATCGCGAGATCGTGATACTTCAGTTCATGTACAGGCTGTCTCTCCT
>JAFONG010000019.1 GCA_017418585.1 Erysipelotrichaceae bacterium
GTCGCTTCCGTTATGGCGTCTCCTGCCGGCACGACCCGGACATCCTTGATCCACGGACGGTAGATGCAGGCCGTAAGCTTCGTAACGGCATTGACAGCCAGACACAGCGTGGTCGAAGCCAGAACATAAAGTCCTTTTCTCTTGCTGATGCACCAGTAGACAAAAATAGGTACAGCCAGAAGATAGGCGACTGCGAAATGGGAAATCCATTCCATGAAAGGCGTAAGCGCATCGTTGATCGCATTACGGAAATTCTGAAGCCAAAGCAGATATTCGATATCCATGATCTACCTCCTATAAACAAACGCTTCTATTTACTTAATCGACGGTAAAGTCTTCTTTTTCTGATCCCTTTCACGGTCTTGATCAGTACCAGGATCAGATATGTATAGCACAGACAAAGAACCAGCCTGTCGGGAAATTCATAACGTTCATAATAGAAACACAAAGTACCGACGATCACTACGATAATCAGCACTTCGACAACCATCAGAAGCCTTCCCAGAACTTTAGGAAAACCCTTGATCTGCAAGGACAGAATCACAATCAGACTGTAGATCGAGACAATGACGCCGATCAGGGACAGTCTGGATCTGGTAAGACCCTCGGAGATCTTCAGCTGCGTAAGAAACAGCCTGACATCTGCAGAAAACAGTTCAGGCAATGGTTTTGCGATCAGCACCAGAAAACAGCTGACCAGAAAGGCGATCAGCGCTTCCAATGCCTCGGTCCTGTTCTTCAGATAATAATCCGCCAGTTTCTTAAACCACATATAGTCTCCGTTTCCATTTTAACAGACATAGGGGATATAATAAAAAGGCAGATGGAACGGGAGGCAAGAAAATGAAAAAAGTACTCGTTGTTGTAGACATGCAGAACGACTTTATTGACGGTTCGCTGGGAACGAAGGAAGCGGAAGCTATCGTAGATGCCGTAGCCGAAGAGATCAGAAAAGACTACGATCTGATCATCGCCACCAGAGATACCCACGATGAGAATTATCTCAATACCAATGAAGGGAAACACCTTCCGGTCGTTCACTGTGTCAGGGATTCAAAAGGATGGCAGATCGCAGACAAGGTAGAAAAAGCCTTAAAGGAAAAAGAAAACGTAAGCGTTTTGAATAAACCGACTTTCGGATCGGAAGAAATCGTCAAGGTATTAAAAGAATACGATAAAGAAAAACCGATCGGCAGCATAACCCTGATCGGTCTGTGTACGGATATCTGTGTCGTAAGCAATGCCTTGCTGGTCAAGACGGCATTCCCGGAGATCCCTGTGAATGTCGTAGGAAACTGCTGCGCCGGTGTGACGCCGGAAAGCCATGATGCAGCACTGCTGACGATGAAGATGTGCCAGATCGAAGTGCTCTAGCTCTTCCTGTAATTTCTGGCTATATCGAACATTTTTCTGTCGATGTGACAGTAGCCTTCAGGATTCTTGATCAGATAATCCTGATGGTATTCTTCGGCAACCGTGAAGTTTTCCAGAGGAAGCAGTTCCGTCCGGATCGGTTCGTCGTATTTACTGGACAGTTCATTCAGGGCCTGCTGAATTACCGGCAGGTCTTTTTCATCCGTGTAGTATATTCCCGTACGGTACTGATGACCGATGTCGTGACCTTGCCGATCGATCAGAGTCGGATCGATGATCACAAAAAACAGATCCAGGATCTCCTTCAAGGAAATCTTTTCTTCGTCATATTCCACTTCAACCGTTTCCGAAGCACTGGAACGGTGCGCCTTAAGGTCTTCATAGGACGGAGTGTCGATGTCGCTGTTGGCGTAACCGACCGTCGTCTGAACGACGCCGTCGATCAGGGAAAGAAAATGTTCAACGCCCCAGAAACATCCTCCGGCAAGATAAATCTTTTTCATGTTGCGTTTCTCCTGTTTCTTCTATTATAGATGATTCTGAAAATGTTAGAAGCATTGTGCCCTGACAAATATCATTTATAATAAAGGTGATAAGCAGGAGGTCAGGAAACATGGATGACTATACGATTTATTACGGACTGACGATGGTAGCGTTTGCGATATCGATGCTGGCCCAGTTTTATGTCAGATCTGTTTATCAAAGATACGACCGCATCGGTGCAAAGGTCAACATCACCGGTGAACAGGCAGCCAGAGAACTGCTGGATAGAAACGGAATGTACGAAGTAGGGATCAGGGAGATCAACGGTTTTCTTACCGATCACTATGATCCGAAGACAAAGGAAGTCAGACTCTCTCCGAACAACTTCAGAGGCACGTCCTTAGCCAACATCTCGATCGCCTGCCACGAGTGCGGACATGCGTTGCAGGATGCGGAAAGCTATGCCCTGCTGAACATCAGATCGACACTTGTTCCGGCCGTCAACATCTCTTCCTATGCCGGATATCTTGCGATCATGCTGGGAACGCTGCTGGGAATGTTCCAGATCATCTGGCTCGGCATCGGCCTGGAAATGCTGATCCTGGTCTTTCAGGTCATAACGCTTCCGATCGAATTCGATGCCAGTTCAAGAGCGCTGAAACAGATCGAATTCATCCGCTTCTTTGATGAGACGGAACTGCAGGGCGGAAAGAAAGTTCTCTCGGCTGCGGCTTTGACTTATGTTGCCGGCGTTGCCGCTACGCTGCTGCAGATGTTAAGACTCGTCCTGTTCTACGGCAGAAGAGACAACAGAAGACGCTGATCGAAACAGACATAACGATTAAACAAAAAGGATCCATCAGATCCTTTTTTCATTGAATCATTGATTCAGATACAGACCCATCGCAACGGCGCGCTCTTTTTCGCTGAAATCATCCGGATCCCTGTCCGAGATCTTTAGCTGCCTTTGATTATCGATCAGGATCTGTGCCGATCCTCCTCCATCCAGATGGACGGCATTGTACAGGCCTA
The DNA here is from genome assembly GCA_017418585.1 of Erysipelotrichaceae bacterium. Lineage (GTDB taxonomy): Bacteria > Bacillota_I > Bacilli_A > Erysipelotrichales > Erysipelotrichaceae > Colivicinus. The sequence continues at coordinate 2,890 of JAFONG010000019.1, forward strand.
GCTCTTTACAGATGTCTGCCGTTTCGGACAAAGATGCGCCGCAGCTTCCCTTCCCTTTCTCGTGGCCGAACTTGCCTGCTCCTTCCAGCCACACCAGCATCGGCTTATTGTCTTTATCGCCACCCAGCACAATGCGCGGAGCCCGGTCTTTCCTGTAGTTCAGCGGATACATGGCAGGCGGGTAAGCGATCTCAAACGGATTCGGGAATCGGTAGAAAGGAGAAACGAAATGATTCGTTTTCTCTCCGTTGATGATGACGCTGTTGCCGACCTGTATCGCAAACGACATGTCTTCCAGACCGTGGAACTTCACCTCGGTATCTCTTATCTTATCGATCAGCCGGCTTGTCTGTATCACAAATCCACCGCAGGGAACCGTTGTCTTTCCACCCTTACGGATCGCCACGA
>JAFONG010000111.1 GCA_017418585.1 Erysipelotrichaceae bacterium
CGAAAACGAGGAACAGCTGGATGCTTTGAAGAAGCTGGGCTGCGATATCGTGCAGGGCTACTATTTCTCCAAGCCGATCGTTGCGGAAGAGTTTGAAGCCTTTATTCTGCAGAAAAAGGAAGCAGACAGACCGAACGATTCCTTCACGCTGGAAAAGTCGGAGGATCTGATCCACAACGCACAGCTGAAACACGTCTTCGGTTCCCAGATCGATGATTACACGAATCCGGAAGAAACGGAAAAGGTAAAGGAGAAAGGGATACGTCTGAAAGCGATCAGTTATCTCTTTGCGATTCTGGCGGCTCTTGCGGCATTCGGAATGCTGTTTATCAGCGTCTCGATTACCGACAGTAACCGTAAAATGGAAGAAGCCGGAAACAAGTACGTTGCCGCTCAGATCGCCGCATCGAACATGGAAACGGGTTCCGACTATCTGACGGACAGCGTCAGAAGTTTCGTAATAACGGGAGATTTCCGGTATCTGGAGAATTTCCTTAAAGAAATCAATGAAACAAAGACCAGAGACCATGCGGTCGATGAACTGGGAAGACTGCTTGGAGATACGGAAAACAGCGCTCTGGATAGCCTGAACAGGGCTCTTTCTCTGTCGAACGAACTGGTTGAGATAGAGAATCTGGCCATGCGTCTGGCCGTTGAGTCAGGCGATTACGATACGGCGAAGATTCCTGCAGAAATCCTGAGCATGACGATTCCTGAGGAATACGCTTCACTGGAGAAAGAAGAACTTCAGGAAGCAGCCAAGGATCTGGTCTTCGGTTCGGAATATACAAAACAGAAAGAACTGATCAAAGAAAACGTACACAACTGTACCCAGACTCTGATCAGCAATTCATCCGAGGAATTCAGTGCGGCATCTTCCCGTCTGTCGCTGCTGGTAGGGCTTCAAAGAAGCGTAACACTCCTGTTCCTGCTCTTGACCGTTGTCATGATTGCCTTGATCAGCAGGTTTGTCAGAAAGCCGCTGACGGCGATGGTGGAACAGATGCGCAGAGGAGAAAACGTATCGATCAAAGGCGTTGCGGAACTGAACTATGCGATGGATACCTATAACCGTATTCTGGAAGAGAATCAGGAAGCCAGAAAGAAGCTGTCTCACGAGGCTTCCCACGACGCTCTGACGGGACTGTTCAACAGAGGCGCCTACGACATGCTGATGGAGAACGTGGACAGTGATCACATGGCTTTGATCATGGTTGATGTCGACAGTTTCAAGCAGATCAACGACGAGCATGGACACGACATCGGCGACAGGGTACTGAAAAAGGTTGCGGAGATCCTGAAACAGAGCTTCCGTTCCGTCGATATCATCTGCCGTTACGGAGGAGATGAATTCATCGTCGTCATGACCCGTGTCAACAGTTCGATGCAGCAGCTTGTTGTCAACAAGATGAACAGAGCGATCGAGATCCTGATGAATCCGCAGGACGATCTGCCTCCGGTTTCCTTAAGTGTCGGCGTTGCCTTTGCCGACCGCAAGAATCCGCAGAACAGCATCTTCAAGGATGCCGATACGGCCCTGTATCAGGCAAAAGAAGCAGGGAAGAGCGCGATCGTCGTGTTCTGATAGCTATGGTTTTCATATAAGATCTCAAGACATGCGTTGAATTAATTACATTCACACCAAACACAGAGAACATCCTCCCGCCGATACAGGAGGATGTTTTTATCTTGTATGAAAGTCCCAGAAATCTTAAAATGGAACTAGAATAATCTTTAATAAGCAACAGGAGGAAAAACAATGGAAACCAGACCGTATGTTCCTTGGGAACTGATGGGTAATTTCATGATCGATGTTTTTAAAGCGTACGGAGTACCGGAAGA
>JAFONG010000112.1 GCA_017418585.1 Erysipelotrichaceae bacterium
ACAACTTCCAAATAAAGAAGAGGAATCATTAAATACAGAAATCTTAAATCAAGCTTGTATTTCTTCATTTCGCGTGTGGATGCGCCTTTTCTACCGCATTTTTCAGTCTATCGAATGTCAGATGCGTATACAGCTGGGTCGTAGAAAGATTCTCGTGTCCCAGAAGTTCCTGTACGGTTCTAAGATCTGCGCCGTTATCCAGCAGATGCGTAGCGAATGAATGTCTAAGCATATGCGGATGAATATCAATCTCCAGACCTGATTTCTTTCTGACATCTTCAAGAAGGAGCTGAACACTCCTAGCAGATATTCTACCACGCCGTGTTGAAACAAACAAATACGGAAAATCATAATCCGCATATTTGTTCCGATAAACACTTAAGTATTTCAAGAGGATATCATTCAATGCCGGATAATACGGAATCAGACGTTCCTTGTTTCCCTTACCGATCACTCTTATCATCATCTGCTGCCTGTCGACATCGTTCAGTTTCAGATTGCAGCATTCGGAAATACGCAGTCCACAGGCATAAATCAGTTCTATGATGCATCTGTTTCTGATGTCGATAGGTTCTTCCATGTCAAAAACATTCAGGATCCTACCGATCTGTTCGATCGTCAGAACATCCGGAAGATGTTTCTCTACATGAATCTTCTTAAAACTTAAAAACGGATTCTTGCTGCAGATCTTTCTTTCGCACAGATAACGGTAGAAAGATCTTAATGAACTCATGTTTCTAGCATAAGTCGAATTCGTGATCTTTCCTCTGGTGATCTTTCCGAATCTTAATTCCGAGATATAGTCGAAAACCGTGTCTTTTTCGACTTTAGAAAAATCGTCGATACCGTTTGCGTCAAGATATTCTATGAATCTGCTGATATCTCTGCCATAGGAGTCAGCAGTCGCATCCGATCCGCTTCCTTTGTCTTTCATGTAACTGATGAATTCATCAAGAAGCTCATACATTTTCCGCAAACTCCTTCACGGCATTTAAGGCGTGTTCTACATAGAAAGATCTTTTTTCTTTTTTTGAACCGGAAAACTCGCATAAGAATATGCCGAAATTCGCATTCATCGGTTCTAGTTTCTTTATATTCTTATCGGAAATGTAATTAGCCATTGCGCCTATCATCGTATCAGGTCCAAGTATGCATTCCGGCTGTGAATTCAGATATCGTGAAAGCTGTATTGCGGCATAAAGTCCGCTTGCGGCCGATTCCACATATCCCTCGACACCGGATATCTGACCGGCAATGAATAGATTCGGATAATTGATGAACTGATATCTGCTGTTTATGATTCCGGGAGAATTGACATAAGTATTTCGGTGCATCACGCCGTATCTTACGATATGAACATCGTGAAGGGCCGGTACTTTCTTCAGAACTTCTTCCTGCGCCTTAAAAGTAAGATGCGTCTGGAAACCAACAACATTGTATAAAGTATCTATCGCGTTGTCTTTCCTCAGCTGAACAACGGCATATGGACGGACGCCTTCATGTTCCAGGCCTACCGGTTTCATCGGTCCGAACAGGAGCGTTTTGATTCCTCTTCTGGCCATTTCCTCAAAAGGCATGCAACCTTCAAAATACTTTTCGTCATCAATGTCATGTACGTCGATCTTTTTGGCATCTATGATAGTCTGATAAAAACCTTCGAATTCTTCTTTCGTCAATGGGCAATTAATATAGTCTCCGGTGTTCTCGTCGTCATATCTTGATTTGTAATAGGCATGGTTAAAATCGATCGAATCCTTCTCTACAATCGGTGAAACGGCATCATAAAAATGCAGAAAACTGTTTCCGCAGAGCGTTCCTAAAGATTCCGCAAGTTTGCCTTCGCACAACGGTCCGGCTGCGATGATCGTCGGTATTTCCGGATCGATTTCCGTCATTTCTTCATGAATGACATCGATGTTTGCGTTGTTTTCTATCTGTTCTGTAATGAATTCGGAAAAACCAGTTCTATCAACCGCCAATGACTTTCCGGCAGGAATCCTGTACTTATCAGCGGCAGACATGATTAAAGAATCCAGAATACGCATTTCTTCTTTCAGCAGTCCTACCGCATTATTCAGATCATCGCTTCTTAAAGAGTTCGAACAGATCAGTTCCGCAAACCTGTCGGTCTTAAAAGCAGCGTGTCTTTTGACCGGCTTCTGTTCATA
>JAFONG010000113.1 GCA_017418585.1 Erysipelotrichaceae bacterium
CTTCCGCCAAGCAACTGGGCTTCCACCTTTACCGGAAGCGCATGGGAGAGGATAGGAGATACCGACGAGTTCTATCTCCACCTGTTCTGTAAGGAACAGGCCGATCTCAACTGGGAGAATCCGAAAGTCAGGGACGAGATCGTTGACATTCTGAATTTCTGGCTGGACAAGGGCGTGGACGGTTTCCGTTTCGACGTCTTCAACATGTTTTCCAAGGTCTATCCGATCCGGGATGACCAAGACAGAAAGACCTCCCAGAAAGGTTCGCAGTATTTCATCGACGGTCCGCGTATCCATGAGTTCCTGCAGGAACTGTATGAAAGATCCTTTTCCCGGTACGACTGCTACACGGTCGGAGAATCCTACCGTCCTTCTCCTGAAAACGCAAGAGCCTATGTGAAGAAGGAGAATCACGAGCTGGATACGATATTCGATTTTGCGCATCTGGATTCGGACAACATCGGCGGACTGAAGTTCTTCAGAAAGCCGTTCAGCCTCCTGCAGTTCAAGAAGGGACTCTTCGATCCGCAGATAGAAAACCGCAGTGACGGATGGAATACCCTGGTTCTGGAAAACCACGACAATCCGCGCAGCGTCAGCCGTTTCTCCATCGATACGAAACACTTCCGCTACGAGGCCGCAACGATGCTGGCGACTGTCACGTACATGGGATTTGGAATCCCGTACATCTACATGGGTCAGGAGATCGGCATGATAAACTGCGACTTCAAAAACATCGATGAAATGAAGGATCCGGTTTCCCACTTCGTCTATGATCTGATGCACGGCTACGGCATGCCGGGAAAACTGGCTTTCTCTTTCATCAAATACGGAGCCAGAGACCATGCCAGAGTACCGATGGCCTGGGACGATTCACTCAACGGCGGCTTCAACAAAGGCAAGCAGCCGTGGCAGTGCGTGAATCCTGCATACAAAGACATCAACGTAGCGAAGGATCTAAGCAGCGGGAAGTCGATCTACCGTTTCTATCAGAAGCTGCTGGAGATCAAGAAGAACGATCCGGTTGCAATCTATGGCGAAACGAAGGAATATGATCACGACAACAGGAAGATCGTCGCCTACAGCAGGGAATACGAGGGAAGAAAACTCTTCGTCATGGCCAACTTCAGCAGGAAGGAAACCGTCTATCGGCCGGATCCGGAATTTCTGAAAGGCAAAATCCTGCTGAACAACTGCGACGATCTTAAGAGAGAGGAAACAAAGGTAAGTCTGAAACCGTATCAGGCAGTCATAATGGAAGTAAAGATATGAAGAAAGTATTCGTAAACATCAAGACCGATGAGAAGTACAGGCAAAGACTGGAAGTGGTATCCGACCAGTACCGGTTCGTTTATGAACCCGATCCGGATGCGAACATCATTCTGGGAAACTATGCTCCCGGAAGGCTGAAGGAATTCAGGAATCTGGAATGGATACAGACGGCAGCCGTAGGCGTGGATGCCTTCATTAAAAACGGCAATCTGAAAGAAGGCGTCATCCTGACCAATGCCGTGGACGTTCATTCCGTCGAAGTGGCCGAACATCTCTTTGCGATGATCATGTCGATGACCAGGAAATTTCATCTTTACCGCGACGATCAGAAGGAACATCTCTGGATTGATGAAGGCATGACCAGGGAACTGACGAAACTCAAGGTGGCGATCATCGGTTTCGGCGATATCGGAAAAGCGCTGGCGAAGCTTTTGAAAGGGATCGGGATCCATGTGATCGGCGTGAAAAGGTCGATGATCGAAAAACCGGACTGTCTCGATGAACTGTATACGGACAAAGACCTGGATAAGGCCATCAGCGATGCCGACGTCATCGTCAGCGTTCTTCCGGGGAACAGGGACAATGCCTATCTGTTCACGGTCGATACATTCAGGAAGATGAGATCGGATGCGA
>JAFONG010000114.1 GCA_017418585.1 Erysipelotrichaceae bacterium
ACGTTTTCTGGCTGCTGCCGATCCGTTTCTGTATCAGTACGACAACGGCTATCATCTGATCATGTCTCTGTCAGTTTCGCCAACGGCGGCTGGTTCGGACTGGGGTACGGCAATTCCATCCACAAGTACATGAACTTCCCGAACCCTTCCAACGACTTCATTCTGCCGGTCATCGTCGAGGAGCTGGGAACGGCGGGTTTCATCGGCTTTATACTGGTATACGGTCTTCTGATGTATCCGATCATAGCAGGATCGCTCAGAAGCAGGGATACTTTCAGTAGAATCGTTCTGCTGGGTATTTCGGTATATTTCATCATGCATTTTATTCTGAACGTGGGCGGCGTCAGCGGACTGATCCCTTTGACGGGTGTGCCGATCCTTCTGATCAGTTCAGGCGGATCTTCGCTGGTTGCGGCCCTGGCTTCTTTGGGCATTGCCCAGAATGAACTGGAAAGATCGAACGGTAATCAGGATGAGGATAATCGCAGGAAAGTACAAACGGACGCCGCTTAATACCCTGGAAGGCGATGACATTACCAGACCTACCAAGGACATGGTAAGAGAGGCGCTTTTCTCCAGCATCTCGATCTATTCGGATACTGCTTTTCTGGATCTTTTTGCCGGCTCGGGAGCGATCGGCCTGGAAGCCCTGTCCAGAGGCGCTGAAGAAGTCGTATTCAATGACATCAACAGGGAAGCGGTAAAAGTCATCGCCAGCAATCTCGCGAAAGTCAAGGAGAACCGGCAGGTCATGAATCTGGACTACAAGGACTGCATCAGGAAGCTGGAAGGACGGAGTTTCGATTTCATCTATTGCGATCCTCCGTATGATTTCAAGGAATACGGCAATATCTTTTCTCATGTAGAACGTTATAGACTCTTGAATGAAAAGGGTATAATAATAGTGGAAGTCAGAAAGAATACGGACCTGGAAGAAACATATCCCGGTTTTGCGAAGTATAAGGAAAAAAGATACGGCATCAGCAAGCTGCTGTACTATCGAAAGGAAAAGAAAAATGATTAAAGCGATCTATCCCGGAACATTCGATCCGATCACGGTCGGACACCTGGACGTTATCAAAAGAGCTGCGGGCATTTATGATCATCTGGTCATCGCGGTCATGGAGAACCGGAACAAGAAGTGCACGTTCTCGAAAGAGGAAAGAAAGAAACTGATCGAGAAGTGCGTTGCCGATCTGGATAATGTCACGGTCGTTATCGGCGAAGGTCTGACGGTAAACCTGGCCAGAGAAATGGACTGCAGGATCATCATCCGGGGCATCAGAGCCGTATCGGACTACGAGTCGGAGCTCGCTCTGGCTACCGCCAACATGCAGCTGAACGGAAACATCGAAACGGTCTTCATGGTTGCCAAGCCGGAACTATCCTTCCTTTCATCCTCGATCGCAAAGGAGATCGCCTCCTTCAAGGGGGACATTACTTCCTACATTCCTGAAGCCATCATCAAGGAAGTATCAGAAAAACTCTACCAATAGCCTTAAGGGCTATTTTTTATTGGAAGGGTCAGAGATATCTATCCGGGCATATAAATAGATGTTTTTCTGTTTCGCAGGATTAGCACTTTCCTGTTGACAGTGCTAGAGATAAGGTGTATATTAGCAGTAGATAGTTTAGAGTGCTAAAGGAGGTGGTCAGATGGCATTGACACAGAGAATGGTAGATATCTTAAGAGCTATCGTCGATGAATTTGTATCAACGGCCGAACCTGTCGGTTCTAAGACACTGGTCGACAAGTACGATCTGCCTTATTCCAGTGCGACGATCCGTAACGACATGGCCGCTCTGGAATCGATGGGTTATCTGGAAAAACCGCATACTTCCGCCGGCCGTATTCCTTCCAACAAGGGTTATCAGTATTACTGTGAACACCTGCTGAAAAAGGATATGGACGATGAAGTGAAATATGCGCTGTCGAATATCTTTGACCGCCGTTCCGCCAATATCGAGGATGCGATCAAGGAATCCTGCAGGATCGTGTCGGAAATGACAAAACTCGCTTCCGGAATGCTGGGACCTGATGCCAAGAATCAGACTCTGGAACATATCAAGGTCTTCCAGATCGATCCGAAAACGGCTGTCTGTGTCTTCATCAGCAACACCGGTCATACCGAAAACAAGACGTTCAACTTCCAGGATGAAGTTCCGATCGAAGACATTCAGACCTGTACCGACATCCTCAACGACAGACTGAAAGGAACGCCGATCCAGGATCTGCCGGAAAAACTGGAATCACTGAAGCCGATCCTGACCAAGTCCGTACAGCGCTTCGAGATGCTGTACAACGCCTTTGCGGGTGCTTTCGTCAAGTTCGCTTCCGAAACGCTGTATTTCGACGGCACAACCAACATGATGTATCAGCCGGAATATGCGGATATCGAAAAACTGAAAGAACTGACCAAGTTCTTCGACGACTCCAGACTCTTCAGAAGCCTGGTCGACAAGCAGACCGGCAGCAACGACGTGGTGGCGGTTACC
>JAFONG010000115.1 GCA_017418585.1 Erysipelotrichaceae bacterium
AAGTTCGTAATGGATCATCGTAACCAGCGGTTCGATTCCGTATCTGTGCAGTTCGGCAAATACGTTATGATAGAAAGCTACGCCTTCAGGATCCGGCGTTTCTTCCAGCCCGGTAGGGAACAGCCTTGTCCAGGAGATCGACATTCTGAAGGACCTGAATCCCATTTCCGCCAGCAGAGCAATGTCTTCCCTGTATCTGTGAAAGAAATCGATGCCTCTCCTGTTTGGAAAGTTCAATGTGGCTTCTTCTGCCTTGGCTCTTTTGTAGTCTTTCTTCAGCATGAAGTTGCATGGGATCTTTGCGCCCCTGAAATAAACATAGTCCAGGTGACAAAGACCCTTGCCGTCAAGACATCTTCCACCTTCTATCTGGGCGGCGGAAGTAGCGCCGCCCCATAGAAAGTTATTTGGAAATTTAGCCATTAATCAGTTAGCCCTGAGCATCGATCTGGTCTGCTTCTTCATCCTTGTAGAGGAAGAGAGTCAGAGCAAACGCAACGATTGCGCCAATTACGACACAGATGATGATGCGCTTGAGATCTGCCAACGGATCTGGTACAGGTGCCGGGTTAATGAACATTGCCCATGTGAAGAGGTTTGGTGGACCGCCCGCATAAGAACCGACATTCAGGATCGCAGCGATCAGACCGCCTATTGCGGAACCGATCATTGCGGCATACAGAGACTTCTTGTATTTGAAGGTAATACCGTACATACCCGGTTCAGAGATACCCGGAACGGCATCAGAGAACGCACAGGAGAGAGCCAGCGATCTTCTGTCGGCATCTTTTGCCTTAATGGCAACAGCCAGACATGCGGCAGCCTGCGTGTACTGGAACAGGAATCCGGCAACGGAAGTCAGAGGGTTCTTGCCCAGCTGTGCACCCATGGCCATTGCGACCGCCATCAGGTTGAAGTGCATGCCGGTGATAACGATGAATGGATAGAAGGCCGCAAACAGACAGATCAGAACAGGGCCTGCGCCAGGAATATGGAACAGTCTGATCAGCAGACCGGCAAATGCGCTAGAGAGTCTGTGGCTGATCGGAGCCAGAACCAGCAGCCCCAGAGGAGCCATGATCAGGATCTCGAGAGTAGGTACCAGAACGAAACGGATGTTCTTTGGAATGATCTTGTTCAGCAGTTTTTCAACATAGCTCTGAACGAATACACAGACGATAACAGGAATGATCGTGGATGTGTAGTCGCCCGGATAGATGTTGATTCCGAACAGAGAACCGGCAGAACCCGTACCAGGAACGACGGTTGGAGGTCCGCCTGGATTAGGTACAGTGTAGCCTGCACCCTGTTTAACCAGCTCAAGGAATGTCGGATGGATCAGAATAGCACCCATCAGTATGCCCATTGCGGTCTTGACGCCGAATCTCTTAGCGGCTGCATAGCCTACGAAAACCGGCAGGAACCAGAACGCTACGTTGTAGATCCAGGTCAGAGTTGCGATTGTCGGGTTGTCAGCCGGAACCTTGAAGATGTTGGTCGCGATCATGACGATCGACTGCAGCATACCGCAGGCCAGCAGAGCCGGCAGGATCGGGAACACGCAGGAAACGATAGCAGGGAAGATGGATCCTAAGATCTCTTTGATGCTCTTCTTCTTCGTCAGTTCCGGATCGAGATTCTCGTCGATCGCAGCAACTCTTTCAACACCGGTCTCATTGAGGAATGCAGTATAGACTTCTTCGATGTCATTACCGATGATGACCTGAACCTGGTCACCGATCATCTGTGCACCGACAACACCGAGTTTCTTGATGTCATCAAGTTTTACTAAACTGGTGTCTTTTGGTGTAATACGCAATCTGGTGAGACAGTGCGCGGCATGGGCAATGTTGTCCTTGCCACCAATCAGTTCGACTATTTGGGCAGCCAGTGCCTTAAAGTCTTTTTCAGTTTTTGCCATATTATTTATCCTTTCTTTTTTATTATGTTTATTTGATACCCATGGCGGGGTATTTAAACCTTACTTTTTTGTGATGAAACCGAAGTTCATCATGTATTCGAGATAGTCCAGCAGGAACAGCTCTTCTTCAGCGATCCTTCCCGCATAGTTCAGTGTTCCGTCGTTGCGGATCGGTTTTCTGACGATGTGGACTTCTCCCTTGTATCGAGGAACGTTTCCGTTGACGATAACGACATCGCCGTTCCCGAAGTATTCTTTATCGCACTTTCTAGGTTCGATCGGTATCGGTCTGAAATCGAATCTGCCCCATCTGGAACGGATGATGATGTGCGTATACTCGCTGACATTGTGTTTTGTGAACCTGAACAGAAGCTCTTTTTCGCTGTCTGAGAGATCCTCTGCAGGCTCGATGGTCAAAGGGATCCGTTCGATGTCGCCGATCGGGATCTGATCTCTGATGCCCGGGAAATAGAACGGTCTGTCTTCGCCGTAGACGTAGATCTGTTTCATCGTCTCGGCAACTTCTTTCAGTTCATCTTCAGAGGCAAAAGCGTTACCGATAATCAGCTCGTCACAGCCCAGTGCCAGCATGTATCTGACCTGCAGGCCGATCGGCATGTCCCGGCAGTCTTCCACCGTCGGAAGTCCATCCGATACGGGCCACGGACCATGCGATCCTTTCACGTTGGAAGAAATGAAGATCTGCGTTTTCATCCCTTCGCTTTTAAAGAACTGATTCGCTTTGTAGACATCTTCACTGTCGGCACCGGTGTTTCTTAACGGATAGAAATTATAGGAGCCGATGATCCTGCTTCTGTCTCCGCCCAGTTCGATGATCCGTTTTACGGAATCGACAAGACTGGCATTGAGCTGTACGCCCAGACCCTGACTGTTGTTCACGATCGCAACATCCCGCTCGTCGTTGAACATCAGATCCAGTCTCAGGACATCCAGTCCCATTTCCTTGAAGATAGAAAGATCCTCAGGACTCGCTCCCATCTCCATGAAGAATCTGGCGTTGCAGTCGCCGTATACCTGCATCCCGTATTTGTGGGCTGCATCAGAAAGATCTCTGAAATACCTGATGATCTCTTCTTTCGATCCTTCCGCGGAAAACAGACTGGTGAAGACCTTGGTAAAACCGCAGCTGTTTGCCAGACTGAGATATTCTTCGATCTCCTGCGGTGTTTCCTGTTCCGGATACAGCGAGACGCCTAATTGAATCATGTCATTCTCCTTATCTGATGCCTAGAAAATAAAAACTCTTCAGTCCATCCCAAAAACATAAACGTCGTTATGTTTTAAAGGATAAGCCCCGAAGAGTTTCGAGTAACAAACCTTTACTTCTATTTCAATAATAATAAAAAGATGTAAGCGCTGTCAACAATTCTGTCATTCGATCCTGGAGATCAGTCTGTTGAT
>JAFONG010000116.1 GCA_017418585.1 Erysipelotrichaceae bacterium
ATGAAGGCAGGGATGGCGGTATACTGGCCGGTCAGTATCCTGTCGATCTTTTCGCTTCTCACCTTTTCCTTGCTTTCGGCAATGCGAATCACCGCCTTGTCACAGACTTTATGAATGAAAGCGAAACGCATGTCGGCGATCGCCGCACTTCTGTCAAGCCCTCTTTCCATTTCCATCTGCAGGATGATGTGTTCGATCATTTCCTTTTCGTTCTGATCCAGATTCAGCTGCGAAAAAACAAGCTCATCTCCCTCGATAACCTTGCTGGCGGCAAAACGGACAGGAATGCCTGCACTTTTGGCGTGATCTTCGATCAGATGGGCAATGCCATGCAGACAGCGGTGTACCGCACCGCCGTGATCCGTCTCGTCACAGAAATCCTGTCTGATCGGTCTTTCCTGGTATTTCGCAATATGCAGGGCATGGTCGACCAGCTCTTCGATGCCTTCGTTCTTGGCTGCGGATATCGTAACGACCGGGACTTTCAAAGCCTCTTCCATGGCGTTCACATCGATGCTTCCGCCGGAACCGATCACTTCATCCATCATATTCAATGCCACTACCATCGGTACATCCATTTCCAGCAGCTGCATGGTCAGATAGAGGTTTCTTTCAATGTTTGTCGCATCGACGATATTGATGATGGCTTTCGGCTTTTCGTTCAGTACAAAGTTGCGGGAAACGATTTCCTCGCTGCTGTATGGAGACATGGAATAGATTCCCGGAAGGTCCGTGATCAATGTATCCGGATGTCCCTGGATGACGCCGTCTTTTCGATCGACCGTTACACCCGGGAAATTTCCGACGTGCTGATTGGATCCGGTCAGTCTGTTGAACAGGGTGGTCTTGCCGCTGTTCTGGTTCCCTACCAGGGCAAAGGTCAGCGTTGTTCCTTCAGGCAGAGGATCGCCGCTTCCTTTCGGATGAAACTTGCCTCCTTCACCCAAACCGGGATGAAGTGTTTTGCCGTGCTTTCTGCTTTTCGGCTTTTCCGTTTCTGCGCCTGCCGGAACCGGTTCTGTTTCAATCTGCCTGGCATCTTCCAGACGCAGTGTCAGTTCATAGCCGTGGATCATGATCTCGATCGGATCACCCATCGGAGCGTACTTGACAACCGTGACTTCAACGCCCGGTATGACACCCATGTCCAAAAGATGCTGACGCAGAGCGCCTTCTCCGTTTACCTTCGTAACAAGTGCTTTTTCACCGATTCTAATGTCTTTTAATGTCTTCATATTCTTCGGGCTTTCTATTCTCTATCATTATATACCCGCTTCTTCGTTTTTATATTTCCTCTCACGCTTTCTACGGATCTCTTCCTCAACTTCTTTCTTGCTTGAATAGACCCGGTTTCTTCTTAAACGGAATCCTCCATGCATGTTAAAGTAGGGATTGTCATTACCGATCCATACCGTTACATAATAACGCAGCGTCACATAGTCGCCCGAAACGCGGATCACTTCCGCCTCGGCGGGCTGACCGTTTCTGTTGTAATAGACTTTATCTCCGGCTTTCATCAGTCTTATTGTAACTGATGAATTGAATTTAATTCAAGTAGATTAACAGAAGAAAAGTCCCGTTCAGGACTTAATCGTTCAGATGATCCAGCAGCTCTTCCGGCTTGGACAGCACGATATCGGCACCGCTGTCCATCAGCGTCTTGAGATCGCGGTATCCCCATAGACATCCGACCGCCTTGATTCCGGCGTTCTTCGCCGTCAGTATATCCGTATCGCTGTCTCCGACATAGAGGGCTTCTTCCTTGCTGATCTTCATCAGATTCAGGATCTGTCTTACTCCGCTTGGATCCGGTTTATGCGGAAGGCCTTCTCTTGCACCCATGACTTCCGTAAAGGAAACGTCAGGGAAACACTTCGCAATCAGGATCTTTGTGGTGTTGTCGCTCTTGTTGGAATTGATTGCCAGCTGTATGCCTTTTTCCTGAAGAGCCTTCAGGACCTCGTTCATTCCTTCATAAGGTACCGTATCGATACAGCAGTTCTCCCGATAGGTATCGCGGTAATAAGCACCGACTTCCTTCCGCTTTTCTTCGCTTGTTCCTTCCGGAACGATCGCATCGATCAGCCTCTGAAAACCGTTGCCTACGCCTGCCTTGACTTCTTCTGCCGTTTTCTCCGGAAAGCCGAAACGCTTCATCGTCAGGTTGACGGAATGATGCAGGTCGGGCAGGGTGTACAGGGTCGTACCGTCCAGATCAAAAATAACGCCCTTGATCATCAGTATTTCTCCACGATATTGTCTTCGTCTTTATAGATGGAATCGGCAGGGATGGTGCCTCTGACTCTGGCCAGAGGATAGACGTTGGAATTTCTTCCGATCACCGTACCAGGATTCAGTACCGAGTTACATCCGACTTCAACATGATCTCCGATCATCGCACCGAATTTCTTCAGTCCTGTTTCCACGTCTTCTTCGCCGTGAACAACGACCGGTTTCCTGTCGGACTTGACGTTGGAAGTGATGCTTCCAGCACCCATGTGGGCGTAATATCCCAGGATAGAATCGCCGACATAATTGTAGTGCGGTGTCTGAACATGATCGAACAGAATGACGTTCTTCAGTTCGCAGCTGTTGCCTACGACGCAGTTTTCTCCGACCAGAGCGGAACCTCTGATGAAAGCGCAGTGTCTGACTTCCGTTCCGGCACCGATGATGCATGGCGGAGCGATGTAGGCGCTTGGAAACACGGTCGCATCCTTGTGGATCCAGACGTGTTCCGATACTTCCATATATTCGTTCGGGTCAAGCTTCTCTCCCAGTTCAACGATCATTTCCTTGATTCCCTTTAAAGCTTCCCAGGGATGTTCGTACTGTTTCAGATAATCTTTCGCTAGCGTGTGTTCCAGATCGAAGAGCTCTTCTGTTTTAAACATAAATCAAACCTCTCTTATTTTTCTACTTCAAATACATTAGCCTCGTAGGCTCTGAGTTTATTGGAATAAACTTCATAGTTAGATGATATCAGTTTTTCGTGAACTGTAAACGGATAATCCTTTTCTTTGTCTGTAAGATTCATGATAATCATGAACTTTCTGCCGTCTTTCTGCCGACGGTAGGCAAAGATGTCTTTCTTTGTTTTGATCAGATCAAAGCTTCCGTAGATCAGGGCAGGATTGTCCTTACGCATCCTGATCATTCTGCGGTAGAAGTGCAGGATGGAGTTAGCGTCTTTTTCTTCCGTCTCTACGTTAATCTCCTTGTGGTTCGGATTGACCTTGAGCCATGGTTCATGATCGGAAAAACCGGCGTAAAGAGTGTCGTCCCACTGCATCGGGGTGCGGGCATGGTCTCTGGAACCGTAGAGAAGTCTTCTGAGAATCTCTTTCTCGCTTTTTCCTTTTTCCAGCTGTTCCCTGTAGTAGTTGATCGCTTCGATATCCCGGTAGTCTTCAATGGATTCAAACGGATAGTCGGACATGCCGACCTCATCGCCCTGATAGATGTACGGCGTTCCTTTCAGCGTCATCTGCATCGTTACGAGCAGTTTACAGATCGCATCGTGATGTTTTCCTTCATGATCGATCTTGGAACACATTCTCGGTACATCGTGGTTGTTGAAGAAAACGGTTGGCCAGCAGTGATTGGAATACCGGGTTTGCCATCTGACGATTTCCGGGATCATCTTTCGCAGATCGAAGTCGTAGACGTCCATCCGGATCTTTCCCGGATTCTCGATGTGATCGAAAGAAAAGAGCTGAGTCAGTTCACTCCTGTCGTCGCCCGTGATCATCCTTGACATCATCAGTCCGTTGCCCGGACATTCTCCTACCGTATAGGCGTCGTATTTCTTCAGACAGTTCTCATGGAATTCCCTGAGATATTCATCCAGATGCGGTCCATGGAAATAGTGCTCAATGCCGGTAAAGGAAACCAGGGAGCCGATCGTCGGATCGCCGTCCGGAAGACCTTCGCTTTTGGAGATGAAGCTTACCACATCCAGACGGAAACCGTCCGCTCCTTTTTCAAGCCAGTAAGCGGCTATGTCGTACATTTCTTTTCTGACCTCGGGGTTGTCCCAATTAAGGTCCATCTGTTTCTCGGCAAACAGATGCAGGGCGTATTCCTTCTGCTCTTCAAAGTACTTCCAGGCGCTTCCGGAGAAGAAGGACGTCCAGTTGTTCGGCTGTTTCCGCCAGATGTAATAATCCCTGTATTTTCTGTCGCCTTTCAAAGCTTTCCGGAACCATTCGTGTTCATCCGACGTGTGATTCATCACCAGATCGATGATGATCTTCAGATCTCTTCTGTGACATTCGCTGATCAGTTCTTCCACGTCTTCCATCGTTCCGAATTCATCCATGATCTTCCTGTAATCGCGGATGTCGTAGCCGTTGTCGGCGTTTGGCGAATCGTAGAACGGACAGCACCAGATGGCGTCAGCACCCAGATTCTTGATGTGATCCAGTCTGGAAGCGATACCTTTGATGTCGCCGATGCCGTCGTGATTGCTGTCGGAAAAAGAACGGGGATAGACCTGATAGAATACCGCCTCTTTCCACCAGGCTTCCTTGACCGGCGTTTCTTCTTCCTCTACAATTTTTTCATCCAGAGAATTCAGCAGACGCAGCAAAGCGTCGATGGATGTATCATTTAGCTTTCCAAGGCTGAGCTTCTGCAGCGCACCAATCGTGATGTTTCCTAGCGGAGTCTTCGTAACGATGTTCTCATCCAGTCCAAACGAATAAAGCAGTCTGGCGATCACATCGTGTCCGGACGGTGTTTTCATGACATCTTTCAGTCTGCTGCTGCGTTCTATCATATGTTTTCCTCTTTACTGAACAGTTCTATTGCGTCAGGAAAGATCCTGAGAAATTCTCTTTCTGCTTCTTCGGCGATCTCTTCTCTGCCGTGCTTTCTCAAGACGTCCTGCGCGCATTGAAGCAGTTCCCGGCAATGGAACGAAAACGGAAGAATCCACTTTCTATCTGTTCTTTGTTCAGAAATGAATTCCGGATCCGCTCCTTCTGTCCACTCAAAGCGGCAGCACGGATCGCCTTTACTCAGGATCGAAGAAACCTTCAGATCAAAGCCTCCGTCAAAACCTTCGCAGATCGCCTTATCGATATATCTGCAGTAGTGCGATCCGTATTCCAGAAGACCGTATTCTCTCCAGGTATCGCACCACGCACACTTTGTCACTTCGGTAATCGTTCTGTCTTTTTCGAAAGACATCACGCTGATGTTTTCTCCTTCCTTGCCCTGCCATTCCGAATGGATCAGAAAAGAATTCATGTCGACATCTTCCTTGTTCTCTGCAGCCAGTCTGTGCATTCTTTCTCCGCGTCTTCTGCCGTAAGCTGTCGTGATTTCCTCAATCAGCTCTTCCGCTTCCTCTTCCGCGTTCAAAAAACAGTACCTGCAGATCAGGGCATACAGAAGCGCGTGCTGTCTGATGCCGATCTCCATCAGATCACTCCCAGATGTTCCAGCAGTATCTTGGTTCCAAGATAGATCAGGATCAGACCGCCGATGATCTTGGCTTTGTTTCCAAGCATGGAACCGACTTTTCTGCCGATCAGTACGCCGACCAGCGAAAACATGAACGTAACCACGCCGATCGATGTCACGACCACCCAGATGTTTACGTTTATGAAAGCCAATGTAACGCCGATCGTCAGGGCATCGATACTGGTGGCGACAGCCAGGATCAGCATCGTTCTGACATCCATCTTGTCGTCGACGTTTTCGGTTTCCCGGGATTCCCGTATCATCTGCAGTCCGATGAACAGCAGCAGTATAAAGGCGATCCAATGGTCGATCTTCACGATCAGATCCGCAAACAGTCTGCCCAGATAGTAGCCAATCACCGGCATCAGTGCCTGAAAACCGCCGAAGTAGATTCCGCATTTTACGCCTTCCGGGATTCCTGCTTTCTTGACGGAAAGGCCCTTGCAAACGGAAACGGCAAACGAATCCATCGCCATTCCGATCGAAATCAGTAAAATATCAAATGCATTCATATTCTAATTACCAGATAAAAGGAAGTATTCTGTACTTTACCTTTTCCTTGTATTCCTTATAACCTTGCAGCCCTTTCTCCAGGACTTCTTCCTCATTCAGGATACGCTTTACGATCAGCGGGATGTACAGCAGCATGATCCCGAAAGAGATCGGCGAATTCATGATCAGAGGCATGCTTAAGAAGAGAAGAACCGTAGCCGAATACATCGGATGTCTGACAATTCCGTAAAGACCCGTATCAACGACCTTCTGCCCTTCCTGTACTTCAATGGTACGGGAGAGATATTCGTTCTCTCTTAATACTTCCGCAAACATCAGGTAGGAAAGCAGGAAGATGACGATGCCCGCTATTCTGATGAATTCCGGAAATCTGATCCAGCCGAATCTGTAGTTGAGTCCGGCAACGATGAAAGCCGCCAGAAACATCAGTCCGCTTAAACCGATGACGTCTTTCTGTTGGGCTTCTTTCTCCTTGGCGTTCAGTCTTCTTCTTAAAAGATCCGGTGCTTTCAGATACATGACGATCCCGGCCAGAAGCATCGGCACAAACAGAACAGCCATGAAGATCCATCCGTCTCTCCATTTCAGTGAACCCGCAGGAACAAACAGCAGCGCGCCTACTAGAACGACTCCGGCAGCATATTTAATCAATCCTTCTTTTAATAGTTCTTTATTCATAATTCTTCCTTTGTTCCTTTTTATCATAACACGGTAAAGAAAAGACAGGTTCCATGACCTGTCTTTGAATCAGTGATTATGCCTTCTGACTCAGATCGAAGATCTCGTCCAGCTGATCTCTGCACTTCTCCAGAGCCTCTCTGTTGCCGATGACACAGACGTTGTCTTCCTGATTCATCATCTCAAACAGTCTGATCGCCTCCCTGATCTTTTCTCTGTCTGCACTTAAGATCTGGTTCAGGATCTCCTGCTTGTCTTCCAGAGAAATCTCCATCAGGTATTCCGTGTCGGATGCGCGGATGGCCGACTTGACGGAGAGCAGCGGATCGAAGTCGCCTGTCGTTCCGACGATGTAGTTTTCGATATCGTCTTTTCTATTGCAGAAATCTTTCAGGTATTCCGTAACGTCTCTGTAGATCTTCAGCGAGTTGGCGGGATTTGGATCCCTGTAGGAATAGAAATTCGTCGCTTTTGCGAAACCGCAGCGGAAACCGCAGCCGTAGGCTCCGCCCTTCACACGGATGTTGTTCCAGAGATAATCGTAGGTCAGGATGTTGGATATCACGTACATGACGCCGAGATCCTTGATGTCTTCTCTAAGTGCCGAACTCTTTGCGGCATAGGAAATGTTGGCAGGAACGGCGATACCTTCGCGCTTATGATCCAGAGGCTTCTTTTCCGTCGTTTCTCCTACCGTTCCGTTTGGCGCATCATCCAGCAGCGCCTTGACGATTGCCGGCATGTCTTCGCTCGCAACCGATACCGTATATCTTTCCTTGATGAAAAGTCTTTTCTTCAGTTCTTCCAGTTTCGCTATAAAGCCGTCCGCTTTTGTTTCCCAGTTCTCATCCAGATCCCTTAAATAGCGGTATGCTTCATAACCGCCTGCGTTTTCCGATACAATCGCCAGCGAGGAACAGTGAGCTGCCGCTCTTTGTAGGGCGAAAGAATGTCCGGCATTGATGAATCCCTGTTCCATGATGAAGATGTTCTGTTTCAGAATGTCTCTGACGGCTTTCTTGTCAGAGAAGTCTGTCGTGTAGAGGATCTCCTTGACCAGCTTGACTGCCTCTTCGTCGTTGCGATGCAGACAGGACCAGCTGATGGAAGCGACGTTTTTCTGATCGTGACTGTGATAGGTGATGGAAGGCGAGAAGGAACCGGAGAAGTCTCCCAGGATACTCTTCATGAGCCTGCTTAAGGTCAACGGGTCGTAATGTTCCGTTTTCAGTTTTCCCAGATAGGACAGAAGCTGAATCAGTACGGCATATTCCCGAAGTTCCAGATCATCGGCTTCTATGTTCAGTGTGACATATGAAATGCCGTCCGTGTCGTTGCTGTGCTTCAGTACGGTATTGCTTTCGTTGTGGAGACATACTTCCAGCGGATACTCCGTCGGTGTCTTCTTCAAGTCTTCCAGATGCAGAGCCGGGAGAGTCGCCTTCTGTTCCGGGGTATCTTCTTCCGCCTGCCACTTCTGCAGCCTGCGGTTCATTTCTGTCAGTGCTTCCCTGTCTTTGTCCGACCAGGTCGAGGCGATGTTCAGAAGCTTTTCCTTTTCATGTTCGGCCTTTTTCTGACCCAGTGTGTTCGACGGCTTCAGCAGCACCTTTGCGCAGTGCCTGCTGTTGAGGATCAAATCGCTGATCAGATCTTCATAATATGTGGTAGATATCTTTTTTCTCAGCTCATCAAACAGCCGGTCGAAACAGATGCTGTCAACCGGATCGCCGTCATAAAGCCAGCTGTCCAGTGCACTCAAAGCGAAGACCAGTCCCTTAGGAGCTCCGCCGAAGTCTCTTTCCTTGGCTTTGAATTCTCTCTGATTCAGGGTAGCTTCCAGTTCTTCCTTGTCCAGGCCTTCCCTGATGGTTCTTTCCAGTTCTTCTCTGATCGTTCTGTAGATCTCTTCTTCTTTTTCCAGATCGGTATTGATCACATCGATCTCAACAAACGGCTGCAGGATGCCATCCTGTACATCGAAGGAGATATCCTCGGCCAGTCCCTTGCTTAAGATCGCTTTCTTTAACGGAGATTCGTTCGTTCCGCAAAGCACGGATGAAATCAGGGAGAGTGCCGCGACTTTTTCGTTGTCGTTAAAATCGCCAATCACATAACCGTAGGATGCCTGGGCCTTTCCTTCGCCGCTCTCTTCCGGAGATACCTCAAATTCGATCGTAACCGGATCAGCCATGACTGCCTTCTGTTTCTCGATGACGGTCACTTCTCCTTCTGAATCAAAATGGGAAAGATATTCGTCATTGATGATGCCCAGCACCTGTTCAATGTCCATGTCGCCATCAAGAATGATGTAGGAATTGCTTGGACTGTAGTGTTTCCTGTGGGCGTTGCAGAACTGTTCGTAAGTCAGATCGGTAATGTGCTCCGGATCGCCTCCCGACTCGTTGCCGTAGCAGGTATCCGGGAACAGCGAATGCATCATGTATCTGCTTCTCAGACCGTCAGGCGATGAGAAAGCGCCCTTCATTTCATTAAAGACCACGCCTTTGTAGATCGGATCTTCCTTCGGATCGTTCAGTTCATAATGCCAGCCTTCCTGATAGAAGATGTTCGGATTGCTTAAGACGTTCGGATAGAATACCGCATCCAGATATACTCTCATCAGGTTGATGAAATCCTTGTTGTTTCTGGAACTTACCGGATAGACCGTCTTATCGGGATAAGTCATCGCATTCAGGAAAGTCTGCAGAGATCCTTTCAGAAGATCCACGAAAGGCTCTCTTACCGGATAGCGTTTTGATCCGTTCAGAACGGAATGTTCCAGAATATGGAAAACGCCGGTATCGTCGACCGGTGTCGTCTTGAATGCGATCGAGAACGTCTTGTTTTCGTCATCCCTTTTCAGCCAGATCGTTCTGGCTTTAGTCTGTTCATGTATCATCTCATAGAGATCGGCCTTGATCTCATCAATATGACGGATGTTGTTGATTTTAAAACCGTGAATTCTGTCGTTTATCTGCATGGCTTTGCCTCCTACATACAGTTTTCATTATAACATGGTGCCGTTTATGTTAAACTTGATTGAACCTTTCTGTCTGTTTTGACGTCTATATGAATGAAGGATATCTGCTATGCGTTTTGAAGAACTGCTGGAAAAGTACAGAAACAACGTCGAAGCCTATGTGAAGTACAAGGTTTCTTTCGCTTCGGACAGAGACGATCTGCTGCAGGAGATCTATCTGCAGGCTTACGAGAAGTTCAACACCCTGAACAACGGGGAAGCTTTTAAGGCGTGGATCCTGACTATCGCCAGAAACAAGGTAAACGACTATTACCGCAGCAGGGCAAGGGATATGTCCGTGCCTCTGGAAGAAAACATTCCCGTGGTATCTATCCACAGGACAGTAGATGAAACGGTAAGAGAAACATTGAGATCGCTTTCCGTATCCGACAGAGAGATCCTCTATCTCTTCTACTGGGACGAGCTGTCGCTGAAAGAGATTTCCGAGAGACTGAAACTTCCGGAAGGAACGATCAAGAGCCGTCTGCACTATGCCAGAAAACGTTTCAAAGAAAGATATCCGAAGGAGGAACTTATGAACAAGAAACTGCCGGACATTATGCCGGAATATACGATTAGCGAAAGAAACGACAGACCGTTTGAGGTTCTGTGGGAAGAACTGATGGGCTGGTTCCTGATTCCGAAAGAAGGAAACAGGATCGGCTGGGCCATCTACGACTTCCCGGAAAGAAAAAGAAGCGAGACCTATGAAATGAGATGCAAGGGAAAAGCCGAGATCCACGGTCTGGAAGGAGTAACGGTCGAAGCGATTGAGTCCTATGACAGGAAACAGATCAAAAGACACTTCATCGCTCAGCTGACCGATACCCATTGCCGCTATCTGGCGGAATGGCATGAGGAAGACGGTGTGATGAAGTACTATACCTTCCTGGATGGAGACGCTTTCCTGAACAACTGGGGTTTCGGTCCGGACAACATCGGCAACGAAACGCATCTGAAACAGAAAGGTCTCATCATCAGAAACGAAAACGTCATTACGACTCAAGACAACAAGGAAACGATGGACGTCGTTGGAAGATACGATGTCACCATCAACGGGAAAACATACGATACGATATGTCTGATGGATGTCTGCACCTACGACGAATACACGGTAAGCGAGCAGTACATCGACAGAAACGGACATACGGTGCTGTGGAGGCGCTTTAACCGGAAGAACCGGCGCTGGCTGTTTGACAGATTCGAGTCGGTAGACGGCTTAAAACTGCAGGGAAACGAAAAGCTGATCGTCAACGGCGAGGAATGCCTGCACTGGTATGACTGTATTACGGAATATGTCCTGTAAAAAAGCACCCGGAAGGGTGCTTTTATCATTCAATCGTATCTGTTTTATTCTCTGGTCAGAAGATCCTCGAGCCTCTTTTTGTACAGCTGGTTGTCGACCTGATAGATGACAGTACAGTTAGGTTCCTTCTTGCCATAATATCCGCCTTCGAATCCCGGACCCATTCCCGCCAGCATTCTTCCGTCGTAGAAGATGACCTGACCGTAGGTCTCGTTATGTTCCGTACAGACATGGGAAACGCATTCGCTGGCTGCGACGATGACATCCTGCCAAAGCATCGGTGACAGTGATACGGCATCCGGAAGGTCTATCCTTCTCTGCCCGCCGATTGCGAGACAGAACTGCGCCAGCTTTTCGTTGCAGCGGACCGCATAATCCGCCGCTCTTGTTCCGGAACTGAGCAGTCTTTCCGTATCTTCGTCAAACCAGGCGGCTTCGCTCGTGCACAGATCGTATCCGCCCACATAGACATGAACTCCGAAGTCCATCATGACCCGGTATGCTTCAGGATCCGCATAGACGTTGAATTCACTTACCGGTGTCGTATTTCCTCTGCCGAAGCCGGTCGTCCCCATCGTCCAGATGCATTTCAGATGTTTCATCGTTTCCGGTTCCTTCATCATCGCCAGTGCCAGGTTGGTTACCGGTCCGATCACGGCGATCTCTATCTCATCAGGATATTTTCTGACCAGATCGATGATCGCATCGCAGGCATGAATCCCTTCTACCGGTTTTACTGTCGGATGAATCAGATCCGCATCCGACATTCCGTCATCGCCATGGACGTTGCGGGCATGAACCCTGTCTCTCATCAGAGGTCTGTCTGCGCCTACATAAACAGGAGGCATCCTGTCGGCTCCGACGGCGATCTCCGCCGACATCAGACAGTTCAGCGTCGCCTGTTCTACCGGAACGTTTCCGCTGACCGTCGTCAGTGCCAGGACTTCCACCGAAGGTTCTCTCAGGCACATCATGATCGCTACCGCATCATCAGAACCGGTATCCGTATCAATTATGATCTTTCTCATTGTATCCTCCTAAACGGTTTTATAACATCAGTAGTAAAAGGCGGTCCAAAGACCGCCTTCTTATTAGTGTAATTCCGAATGTCTGTGTTCTTTCTTGACAATTTCTCCGGCTTCGCCCGCCAGTCTCTTTTTCTCGTCGTTGGTTTTCTTGATCGAATAGATGACAACACCGACAATCGTCGCCATGTACGGCCACATCTTAATCAGGTTGTCGGAGATACCCGTATTACGCGCAAAGTTGGACAGTGCGTAGAAGAAACCAAAGAGAATCGAAGTCAATGCGGTAGGAACCGGGTTTGCGCCGCCCATGGAACAGGCAGCAAGACCGATAAAGCCACGGCCGGCAGTGATGTCTTTAGCGAAGTAGGAAACGTAGGCGGAAGACATGAAAGCGCCAGCCATGCCACCCAGCATTCCGGAAATGATCAGAGCGATCGTCCGGATCCTGACAGAGGAAATACCTACGGATTCGGCAGCGTTCGCGTTTTCGCCGACAGCCCTGATCCTTACGCCAAGTCTGGTCTTGAAGACAAGATAAGACAGAACGAGGATCATGATGTATGAAACGTAGGTCAGAACGTTCTGTCCGGACAGGATCTTGCCTATGACAGGAATATCCTGAATGAACGGGATATTGATCTGCGGGAGAGTGCCCGTCTGTAAAGAGTTCGTCGAGCTTCTGTCACCCGTGAACACATACATGAAGAATGCCGTTCCACCGGATCCCAGCAGGTTCATCGCAATGCCGACCAGAATGATGTCGACTCTGAGTTTCAAGGCAAAGAAAGCGACCAGATAACCCAGCAGACCGCCGACAAGAATGGCGACCGCAAGCTCCAGCCACGCGTTGTTGTGGCCGATATAATGCGAAGCAAGAACGCCTGTCAGTGAAGATATCAGCATGATGCCTTCCATGCCCATGTTGGTGGAATTGGATTTTTCCGCAATGGCGCAGCCAAGCGCGGCCAGCAGGATCGGAGGAGTTACCGCTACGACATTCGAATAGAAATTCGGATTGGTCAGTATTTGTACGAATGATTCAAACATACGTCAGTTCGCCTCCTTCTTCTGCAGTTCCGCTTCCAGCCTTCTGTTTTCCTCGGTCTCCTTGACGATCATCTTACGATATGTCTTGGACAGGAATTTTTCCGCCAGCAGGAAGAGAATGACGACACCTTCGATTACCGATGTAAGGTCGTTCTGGATGTTGGTCTTGTAGGACATGACCATGGCTCCGGTTCTTAGGAAGGCGATAAAGATCGCCGCCAGCGGGACGTTCTTCGGATTGTTTTTCGCAAAGATGGCAATCGTAACGCCGTCCCAACCGAAGCCGGTCAGATCGACCCAGGAATAGTTGATGTAGTTGGACATGATCTCGCAAGCACCGCCGATACCGCCGATCGCACCGCCGATCAGCTGAACGACGATCGCGATGGATACCGCATTGATGCCGACGTATCTTGCGAAATTGTGGTTGACACCGACCGTACGCAGCTTATAGCCCGTCTTCGTACGGTACAGGAAGAACCAGGCCAGAACGACAACAAGAAGCGCAATCAGAATGGAGAAATAGATCGTCAGCTGCTGATTGCCCTTGCCGAACTTCAGAACCATGATCGGATCTTTCTCTGCCCAGTTGTAGGAGTTCTTCGAGCTTCTCGGGTCCTTCAGGTGCGAGAACAGCAGGTAGGTCGAGAACCACAGACAGATGTAGTTCATCATCAGCGACGTGACCATGATCGATGCGTTGAACAGTCTATCCAGCAGCGCCGGTATAAAAGTGATCAGCGATCCGACCAGAGCACCCGCAATCAGCGAAAGAGGAATGCCCAGTGCAGGATTGAACGGGGTCACATAGATGTTGATTACTGCCGCAACCAGACCGCCGAACAGGAACGAACCTTCCAGGCCCAGATTGAACTGGTTTGCCGAGAACATGATACATACGGCTGTTCCGGTAAAGATCAGCGGTATTGTCTTCTGTACCCAGTAGCTGAAATAGCTGGCGTTCTGCAGCGGAGCGGTAAAGTAGTAACGCAGCGATTCCATCGGCTTATCGCTGGTTAAAAGAATCAGCGCTGTCGCCAGTCCCAGACCGATCGCGATCGAAACGGCCATACGAAGCAGCGAGTGTTTCTGCTGCGCATTCATATTCATCAGATTGAGGGCAGCAAGTTTTTCCTTAAGCATGCAGCGCACCTCCGATCTCTTCTTCCGTCATCTTCTTGACTCCCAGCATGTAGTAGCCGAGGTCTTCCTCCGTAACCGCCTTGACATCCTTGAAGCAGGCGACGATCTCGCCGCCGTACATGACAAGCAGGGTATCCGACAGATTGAGGATCTCGCCAAGGTCGGCCGAAATCAGCAGTACGGCTTTCCCTTCATCCCGCATCTGAACCAGACGTTCTCTGATGAACTGGGAAGCGCCGACATCGATACCGCGCGTCGGCTGGTCGCAGATCAGAAGACGGTTGTAGGAAGTAAACTCTCTTGCGACGACGACTTTCTGAATGTTGCCTCCGGAAAGATTGTTGATCTGCTGATCGCCGTTCTTGCATAGAACGAGATAGTCCTTGATCCACTTGTCCGTATCTTCCTTGATGTTCTTCGGCTTGTTCAGGACCTTCCCGGTGTAGCGTTCGTCATCGAGCTTATCGGCGATCATGTTGTCCTTAATCGACATAGTACCGGCAATACCCAGAGTCATGCGGTCTTCAGGAACATGAACCATACCGAGCTGACGCAGTTCCTTGATGTTCTTGCCGCCGACTTCTTCTCCCAGAAGCTTGATCGATCCTTCCGAGTAGACATGCAGACCGGTAATCGAGTCGATCAGTTCTCTCTGGCCGTTGCCTTCAACGCCGGCGATACCGACGATCTCTCCTTCCCGAACCGAGAACGAAATGTCCTTGACGACCTTCTTTCCCGCATCGTTGTAGACGCCGAGATCCTTAACCACCAGGACGTTTTCTTTCGGCTTTGCTTCCTCTTTCGGAATTTCCAGAACGACATCAACACCGACCATCGCCCTGGAGATATCCGCTTCCGTTACATCGGCAACGTTATATACGCCAACCGTACGGCCTTTACGGATGACCGTAACCCGGTCGCACAGTTCCTTGACTTCATTCAGTTTGTGAGAGATGAAGATGATCGTGTGTCCTGTTTCTCTCAGAAGTTTCAGCTGAACAAACAGTTCTGCCGTCTCCTGCGGTGTCAGAACGGCTGTCGGTTCATCCAGGATCAGGATCTCGCAGCCCTTGACCAGAGCCTTGACAATCTCTACCTTCTGTTTCACACCGACCGTAATATCCTGCACACGCGCCCGCGGATTGATATCGAAGCCGTACTTCTTGCACACCTCTTCCGTCATCTCGATCGCCTTGTTCATGTCGAAACGCATGCCCTTGACCGGCTCGATGCCCAACATGACGTTCTCGGCAACGGTGAATGACGGGACCAGCATGAAGTGCTGATGCACCATGCCGATGCCTTCTTCGATGGCCTTGGTAGGGGAAGTCAGATGAACCGGTTTCCCTTTGATGATGATCTGACCGTGGTCGGGCTGTTCAATGCCGAACAGCATCTTCATCAGAGTCGATTTTCCTGCCCCGTTTTCTCCGCAGATCGCGTGGATCTCTCCCTGTCTAGCCGAAAAGTTTACGTGATCATTCGCCATGATTCCGTTGTCGTAAACCTTCGTGATGTTTTCCATTACCAGATAGTTATCCATTGAATCTCCTTAAAAAACAAGCCTCTGATACCTCAACGATATCAGAGGCTTATAGATCTTAGTGATCTAAATCGTATTGATTAGATTGAAACAGCAGATTACTGCATAGAAGGTACGAATGTACCGTAGAACCATCCTTCAGGCTGACCGAATGCCGTTCCCGGATCGATAGCGCCGCTGATGATATCAGCAGTGATCTTTTCGACCTGAGCCAGCTGTTCCGGCGTGAAGAGAGCCTTCGTGATTTCATTGACAGAAACGCTGACGTATTCGCCCTTAAGACCCAGCTTTTCATTTGAGCCGTAAGGCAGGTTTCCATTCAGATGTCTTTCCATAGCCTGATAGAAGCCGTTGTTGACGTTCTTCTGCATGGAAGTGATCGTTCTGGCTGCCTTGTTGGTGCCTTCTGTCGTTCCTAATGAAGCGAAGTATGAACCCTGGTCGCCATCGACACCGACGATCCACTTGCCTTCAGGCTGTTCGATAACAGCATCGAATCCGCCCAGACCGGCCTGGCCGCCGCATGCGAATACGACATCGTAGCCTGCTTCGTAAAGACCGGTAGCGGTATCTTTACCTGCAGTAACATCGTTGAATGAGTTCATCCAAGAGCAGTTGATGGAAGCGTTCGGGTTGATGTACTTGGCACCGTTAGCGAAACCTACATAGAAGTCGTCAAGAACAGTGTTGTCCATGCCGCCCATGAATGCGACCTTTCCTTCCAGAGACATCATCGCAGCCATAGCACCGGCAACGAATGAGCCTTCGTTCTGAGCGAACAGCATCGCATAGAGGTTCGGTGTGTTGTAGTACTGCCAGCCATCCGGATCGTCGAAGTTCCATTCTTCATCGAAGAACCAGAATTTCGTATCAGGATATTCCAGAGCGAGCGCACCGATGTAGTCTTTCATGTCATAGGTGCCGGCAACAACGATATCCCAGCCCTCGGCTACGATATCGGCAGTCTTCTGTTCCCAGGTAGAGTTGTCATAAGTCAGTTCACGATATTCGGTATAAACCTTGTCACCGAAATCTCTGTCGATCCAGTCCAGACCTTCTTTACCGGAATCGAAGAACGACTTGTCGCCCAGCGTACCGTTGATGATATAAACCAGACGGATGCGATCATCGGCAGGAGTATCTTCTCCACCGGACTTTTTGCCACATCCGGCTAATGACATGACCAGAAGCAGCGAAAGTAAAATCGTTAAAAATTTCTTCATCGTTTCCTCCTTGTTTTATTGATGAATAGGTCAATAAACCTAATACTATTTTATCACAACCATATGCAGATACAATTTCTTTGTGTAAAATTAAAATAGATAAAGGAGCATCCAATAATGAAAGCTTGGGAAATCGAAAGAAACAACATTCTGCAGGTCGTTCCATGCTACGAAGAAGACGACAACGAAACGATCTGGGAGGAATCTTCCTCGGGAATTGAAACTTCTCAGGACGAGATGATCAAGATGTACTGGCACTCTCAAGTACCGGGATCCAGAGCGCCTGAATCGATCTGTCTTGCTTCCATACAGGCGATCGAAAACAGGGGATACAAGGTCGAAGGCGGAACGGAACTGATCAAGGAAGGCTATGAAGCTTATGAGCGGGGCGACATCGTCCGGCTGCACGAGCTGACCTACGCCGTCTTTGAAGCGGTATACAACGCCGAAAAGGATGAAGATCATCCTTACTGGAAACAGAATTTCTATGACAGTTTCGATCAGCTGAAATCGGCTGTTGATTATCCTGAAGACTACAAGGTCGAGATCGACGAAGAATATCTGGAAAAGACCTACGCCGGCTGGCTGGCGCAGATCATCGGCGGCGCATACGGAACCTGCATCGAAGGCTACACCGGTGCCAACATCAAAAAGAAATACGGCGAGGTGGACCGCTACATCAGAAAGCCAAACACCTACAACGACGACATCACTTATGAGCTGGCTTTGCTGCTGGCATACGAGAAACACGGAAAGAACACGACAGCCAAAGATATTTCCGACGAATGGATCGTCCGGATCCCGATGGGCTGGTCGGCAGAAGACTTTGCCTTAAAGAATCTCAAGGTCGGTATCGTACCGCCGGAGTCGGGACGTTTCCACAATCCGTTCAACGAATGGATCGGTGCCCAGATGAGAGGCGTCGTCCTTGGACAGCTTTATCCGGGAAACATCGAAAAAGCGGCAGAAGCGGCCTTCATGGATGCTTGCATCTCCCATGCCCGCAACGGCATTCTCGGTGAAGTCTTCAACGCCATGATGGCATCCTATGCCTTTGTCGAAAAAGACATCCGCAAGATCATCGGAAAATGTATCGATCTGATCCCTGCGGACAGCGAATACGGCAGCGTCATCCGCTTTGCCTATGAACAGTGTCAGACCCACGACGACTACTACAGCGCCTGGATGCCTTGTGAAGAAAGATACCAGAGATACAACTGGATCCACGTTTATCCGAACGCCTGTGCACAGATCATCGCGCTCTGGTACGGCAACGGTGATTTCAACAGAACGCTGGCTGCCTGCGGAGGCTGCGGACAGGATGTCGACTGCAACGCCGCACAGATCATGACGGTTCTGGGAATCATCAACGGTCCGGACAGCATTCCGGAATACTGGAAGAAACCGATCGGCGACGAGCTCGA
>JAFONG010000020.1 GCA_017418585.1 Erysipelotrichaceae bacterium
ATATGTATTGTTGATGAAATCGACGATTTCCTGTGAAGTCAGTACCTTGACCAGAGCCTGAATGCCTTCGTTGTTTTCATTGCCTTCCTTGACGGCCAGAACGTTGACGTAGGTCTTGGCTGCGGAAGAATCGGCCTTCTCATAGGCGATCGCATCGCGTGATACGTTCAGACCTGCGGCCAGAGCGTAGTTTCCGTTGAGGATAACCAGTGCGGCATCTTCTCTAGATCTGGCGATCTGGGCAGCCTCTACTTCAACGATCTTGATGTTGACGGCATAGGAAACGACATCGTTAACGGTTACGATCGTATCGGCTCCGGTTCCATCCGGCAGTGTCAGAATGCCGTTGTCCTGCAGCAGCAGCAGGGCTCTGGTCTCGTTGGTTCCGTCGTTCGGAATCAGGACTTCATCGCCGTCTTCCAGCTGATCCAGGGCTGTCTTCTTGCCCGGATAAATGCCGAACGGTTCGTAGTGAACCTTACCTACCACGACCTGTTTCGTGCCGTGTTCGTCGTTGTAGTTGTTCAGATAAGGAACATGGGCAAAGTAGTTCGCATCGAGTTCTCCGGATTCAACGACTTCGATCGGCTGAACGTAGTCTTCAAATTCAACGACTTCCAGTTCCCAGCCTTCCTTGGCCAGAAGTTCCTTGGCGACAGCCAGTATTTCCGCATGCGGTGTCGGTGAAGCCGCAACCGTGATCTTCTTTTCGTTGCTTTCCTGCTTTCCTGAACAGGCGCATAATGTCAGTAATACCAGCAGCAGTGTAATAATCTTTTTCATAGTTCTCCCCTCTCTTGATCTTCTTTGTATCCCGATAGAAACAAAAAAGCCGCCCATAAGGACGACTTTCATCGTGTTACCACCTTAATTCGTGTATCTCTACACCTCATCCGGATACAAACATATCCCGGCACTGTAACGTGTGCTCCTACGTCCTGCTCTCATCGAACAGGCGGCTCCAGGACCATGTTCATCTATCCTCTGACGTTTCCTTTCACCATCCGGAAACTCTCTACGCTCTTCAGACAGACTACTCTTCTCTTCTAAGCCTTTCCTAAATTCTAATATAAGAAGCTGTCTGAATGCAATATTCCCTGAAACAAAACCTGCAGTTTCTTTACATTTTTTCTGTTTCTTTGAAAATATTTACAAAAAAAGATCCACTACCTTTTGATAGTGGATCTCTTCTTTACTCTTCAGTCACTTCTTCGAAACCGTCAGCCAGATCTTCTTCACTTACAAGATCTTCGTTGTTTTCACCTAAGATCTCGCTAGGAAGCACTTCTTCATCCTGAGATGCGCGAAATTTTTCTTCTCTGATCTCATCCAGCTCAAGGGCTCTTTCCTCGATCTGTCTTGTGGTATCTCTGTCGAATCTGGAACCTGTTCCCGCAGGGATCAGTTTACCGATAATGACGTTTTCCTTGATACCGAACAGATGGTCGGTCTTGCCGTTGACAGCGGCATCCGTAAGGACTTTTGTCGTTTCCTGGAAGGATGCAGCGGACAGGAATGAATCCGTTTCAACTGATGATTTGGAAATACCCAGAAGCAGCGGTCCGAACTTGGCCGGAACCTTGCCGTTGATCAGCAGATCATTGTTGATATCCGTCAGTCTCTTTAAGGAGATGGTCTGACCTGCAGACATCTCGGAGTCTCCCGGATCAATGATGATGACCTTCTTCAGCATCTGCTTGATGATGACTTCAACGTGCTTATCGGAAATGTCGATACCTGTAGCGGCATAGACCTTCTTGACTTCCTTCAGGATATACTGCTGTACAGCCTGCACACCGGCAATGCTTAACAGTTCCTTCGGATCGACATTGCCTTCCGTCAGCTTCGCACCGGCTCTTACCTGTTCACCGACCTTCAGCCATTCTCTGATCGTCTGAGAAATGCCTGTTCTATGGGCAATCGTTTCCTTTTCGTTGGAAATCTCTACGACATAGGAATGATCTTCCATTTCTTCGATCTTGGTGATCTCGCCGGCGATCTTAGCCAGCAGAGCAGGATGTTTCGGGCAGCGCGCTTCAAACAGTTCTTCGACACGCGGCAGACCCTGCGTGATATCGTCATCGGCATTCGCAACACCGCCGGAGTGGAAGGTACGCATTGTCAGCTGTGTACCAGGTTCACCGATCGACTGTGCAGCCATGATACCGACGGCTTCACCGGATTCAACCAGCTTGCCTGTAGCCATGTTGCGTCCGTAACACTTGCGGCAGATGCCGTCCTTGCACTTGCAGGTGAAGGAATTACGGATGTGCATGCCTTTGTAACCGGCCTTGATGATCCTGTCGGCGACGGCTTCATCGATGAAGGAATCTTCTTCGACTATGATTTCGCCGGTATTTGGATCAGCCAGCTGTTCCTTAGCATACCTGCCGACGATACGGTCGTAGAACTTCTCAATGATCGAATTGTCCTTCATGTCAATGATGTCTTCTACGTAGTAGCTCTGGTCGGTATGGCAGTCTTCTTCCATGATCATGACATCCTGGGCTACATCGACCAGTCTTCTTGTCAGATAGCCTGATTCGGCCGTCTTTAAGGCTGTATCGGTAAGACCCTTACGGACACCATGGGTAGAAATAAAGAACTCGGATACGTTCAGTCCTTCACGGAAGGAAGAATAGATCGGAACCTCGATGATCGAAGGCTGATATTCCTTCTTCGACTTGGACTGGGTAGGTCTGCCCATCAGTCCACGCATGCCTGCGAGCTGGGTAAAGTTGGACTTGTTACCACGGGCTCCGGATACGGAAGACATGTTGATAGGAGACTTACGAGGCAGGTTGTTCATGACATCGTCACCGATGGCATTCGTCGTGTCTGCCCACAGCTTGGAGAAGTGCTTTTCCCATTCAGGAAGGGTCAGCTGGCCTCTCTTCAGCAGGTTCTGCAGAACATCGGCTTTCGCCTTTGCCTCTTCAACGAAGTGCTGCTTATGCGGCGCGACGTTGATGTCGGACAGCGAAATGGTCATGCCGGCAACGGTAGAATACTCGAAGCCCAGATCCTTGATTGCATCCAGTACTTCGGAAGAACCTTCCGTCTTGTATCTTGCGAAGACTTCCGCAATGACCTTAGACAGATTCTTCTTATTGAATTCCGGAGCGATAGGCTGATTCTTGATGTGTTTCCTGATATCCGTTCCGAAATCTACGAAACATCTATCAGGTGTTCTCTTCAGAGAATCGCCCTCAACATCGTTGATGTAAGGGAAATCGGCCGGGAACTTGTCGTTAAAGATCAGTTTGCCGATGGTCGTAATCAGATACTTCTGATTCTGTTCTTCGGTAAAGCAGGTCTTGTGCAGCGAAGCGGCAGGCAGAGCAACACGGGTATGCAGATGGACTTCCTTGTTCTGATAAGCCATCAGAGCTTCATTGAAGTCCTTGTAGACATGACCTTCGTTGTCTCCGAACTTTCTCCACATCGCAGCCGTTTCCTTGTCACCCAAGGCATCGATCATGTCGGCCTTCTCATAGAACTCTTCCGCAGTCTCTTCCATGTTCAGATAGAAGTTACCGAGGACCATGTCCTGCGAAGGCGTAACGATAGGCTTGCCGTCCTTAGGACCAAGGATGTTGTTGGAAGCCATCATCAGGATCTCTGCTTCGGCTCTTGCCTTTTCCGATAGAGGGAGGTGGACAGCCATCTGGTCGCCGTCAAAGTCCGCATTGAATGCGGTACATACCAGCGGATGCAGACGGATGGCACGGCCTTCAACCAGTTTCGGCATGAAAGCCTGGATTCCCAGTCTGTGCAATGTTGGCGCACGGTTCAGGAATACCGGGTGATTGTTCATGATCTCTTCCAGTACGTCCCAGATCTGCGGATCGGATTTTTCAATCATCTTCTCGGCAAACTTGGAAGACTGGGCTATCTTCTGGTTAACCAGTTCGTTGATCACAAACGGCTTATACAGCTGTATTGCCATCTCTCTTGGAATACCGCACTGATACATCTTAAGATCCGGTCCAACCGCAATAACGGAACGTCCGGAGAAGTCAACACGCTTACCTAAGAGATTCTGTCTGAAACGTCCCTGCTTGCCTTTCAAGGAATGAGACAGAGACTTTAACGGCCTGTTGGCGGAACCCTTGACAGGATTGCCTCTTCTTCCGTTATCGATCAGAGCATCTACAGCTTCCTGCAACATACGTTTTTCGTTCTGTACGATGATACTAGGCGTACCGATCTCCAGAAGTTTCTTCAAACGGTTGTTACGGGTAATGACTCTTCTGTAAAGATCATTCAGATCGGATGTGGCGAATCTGCCGCCATCCAGCTGAAGCATAGGTCTCAGATCAGGCGGAATAACCGGAAGGACAGTCAGAACCATCCATTCAGGCTTGTTGTCCGATTCAACGAAAGCGTTGATCGTTTCCAGCCTCTTGATCAGCTTCTTGCGCTTATCGCCCTGAGCCTTTTCCAGCTCCTTGACGATCATCTGCTTCTCTTTTACAACATCGACCTGTTCCAGCAGCGTCTTGATCGCTTCCGCACCCGTCTGGGCATTGAAAGCGTCCTTGCCGTAGAGAGCCTCGTAGTTTCTGACTTCCAGCTCCGACAGCGGCTGCTTGTATTCAAGATCGGTAGTACCCGGATCAGTAACAATCCAGGTTACGAAATATACGACTTCTTCCAGTATCTTCGGAGAAACATTCAGTACCAGACCCATTCTGGAAGGAATGCCCTTCAGATACCAGATATGTGCGACCGGAGCCGCAAGAGCGATATGACCCATGCGTTCTCTTCTGACAGAAGACTTGGTGATTTCGACACCGCATCTGTCACAGACAACACCCTTGTAACGGACTTTCTTGTACTTTCCGCAATAGCACTCCCAGTCCTTGGTAGGACCGAAGATCCTTTCGCAGAACAGACCGTCACGTTCCGGTTTCTGAGAACGGTAGTTGATCGTTTCCGGCTTCGTTACTTCGCCATGAGACCATTCCAGGATTCTTTCCGGAGAGGCCAGTCCGACTTTAATAGCTTCAAAATTGTTTTTTGCCATGTCTACATGTCCTCCTCATCGCTGTCAAATCCCATAACCGCTTCCGGCACTTCCTCTTCATCGATGTCATCCCTGATATTCAGACCTGCCGTATCTTCGACGAGTTTGGCTTCTTTTGCCTTCTCTACGTCGCGGTCGTCGTCGTCGCTTCTGGAAATGCTGACTTCATTTCCGTCCGCATCCAGCATTCTGACATCGACAGCCAGAGCCTGCAGTTCGTTCTTCAGGACATTAAAGGATTCAGGAATACCCGGTTCAGGGATCTTCTTGCCCTTAATGATCGCATCGTAGGTCTTCGTACGTCCGTTGATATCGTCCGACTTGACAGTCAGGATCTCTTCCAGCGTATGCGAAGCGCCGTATGCCTCCAGTGCCCACACTTCCATTTCACCGAATCTCTGGCCGCCGTTCTGGGCTTTACCGCCGAGAGGCTGCTGCGTTACCAGTGAATAAGGACCTGTAGCACGTGCGTGCAGTTTATCGTCGACCATGTGTGCCAGCTTGATCATGTACATGACGCCGACGGCGATTCTTTCATCGTAAGGTTCGCCTGTCTTGCCGTCACGCAGCGTGAGCTTGCCGTCCATGGAAGTCTGCGCTTCCTTCATGATCTCTGTAAGTTCTTCGTTGGTGATTCCGTCGAATACCGGAGTAGCGAACTTGACCGGCTTGCCTGTCTTTTCGCTTAAAGCCTTGGCAGCCATGCCCAGATGGATCTCCAGCACCTGACCGATGTTCATACGCGAAGGAACACCGAACGGGTTCAGCATGATATCGACCGGTGTACCATCCGGCATAAACGGCATGTCTTCGACCGGCAGGATCTTGGAAATGACACCCTTGTTGCCGTGTCTTCCGGCCATCTTGTCGCCCTCGGAAATCTTACGTTTCTGAACGACATAGACCTTGATGACTTCCGTAACGCCCGGACCCAGTTCGTAGCCTTCAGATCTCTTGAAGACTCTGATCGACTGAACGATACCGGCACCGCCATGCGGAACTCTTAACGAGTTATCTCTTACTTCGTGCGATTTCTCACCGAAGATTGCCAATAACAGTTTTTCTTCCGGTGAAGCATCGGACTGTCCCTTAGGGGTAACCTTACCGACAAGGATATCTCCTTCCTTGACCTCAGCACCCACCATGACGATACCTCTGGAATCCAGGTTGCGGCATGCGCCTTCCTGAACGTTCGGGATATCTCTGGTAATCTCTTCTTCACCGAGTTTTGTCTTTCTCTTCTCGATCGAATATTCATCGATATGGATAGAAGTATAGACATCGTCCTTGACCATTCTCTCCGACATGATGATGGCATCCTCGTAGTTGTAGCCGTGCCATGTCATGAAAGCGATCGTGACATTCTGACCTAAAGCCAGTTCGCCGTCGTCCATTGAAGGACCGTCGGCAATAATATCGCCGTCCTTGACCTTGTCGCCGTTGGTGACGATAGGACGGTGGTTGATGCATGTACCGGCATTGGAACGTTCAAACTTCGCAAGTCTGTATTCGTGGTCAGTGCCGTCTTTTGAGGTAACGACGATCTTGTCCGCATCGACAAAAGTAACCGTACCTTCGTCATGACAGATCAGACCTGTACCCGAGTCTCTTGCGATCTTGGCTTCAATGCCTGTTCCGACATACGGAGCATGCGGTCTAAGCAGTGGAACGGCCTGTCTTTGCATGTTTGCACCCATCAGGGCACGTGATGCGTCGTCGTTCTCCAGGAACGGGATACAGGCTGCCGCTACAGAGACGATCTGCTTCGGCGATACGTCGGCCAGTTCAACATCTTCTCTTCTGGCCAGGATCGTTTCTCCGGCCTTTCTGGCAACGACCTGATCGTTTACCAGTCTGCCGTCGATGACCTCGTTGGCCTGGGCAATGATGTAGTCAGCCTCATCATCCGCTGAGAGATAAATATAATCGTCTGTAACCTTACCGTCTTTTTCGACTCTGCGGTACGGTGTCTGAATGAAACCGTACTCGTTGGTCTTGGCATAAGTCGTCAGATAGGAG
Organism: Erysipelotrichaceae bacterium; assembly: GCA_017418585.1. Lineage (GTDB taxonomy): Bacteria > Bacillota_I > Bacilli_A > Erysipelotrichales > Erysipelotrichaceae > Colivicinus. Next base: position 7,049 of record JAFONG010000020.1, read on the forward strand.
ATCAGACCGATGTTCTGACCTTCAGGAGTCTCAATCGGACAGATTCTTCCATAGTGCGAGTTGTGTACGTCACGGACCTCAAATCCCGCTCTCTCTCTGGTCAGACCGCCAGGTCCTAAAGCAGAAATACGACGCTTGTTCGTCAGTTCTGCCAGAGGATTCTGCTGATCCATGAACTGAGACAGCTGCGAGGAGGAGAAGAACTCTCTGATTGCACCGGACAGCGGACGGTTGTTCGTCAGTGTCTTAGGTGTCGCGTTCTCGATCTCCGTGATGGACATCTTTTCTTTGACTGCCTTTTCCATTCTGGACAGACCGATACGGAACTGGTTCTGAATCAGTTCGCCTACCGTTCTGATCCTACGGTTTCCGAGCATATCGATATCGTCGGTCGTACCTACGGAATCCAGCAGGGTAAACATGTAGTTGTAGAATGCCAGCATGTCGGACATCGTGATGCACTTCTTGTCATTCAGCGGATCGATACCGATCAGTCTGATGATACTGTTTTCATCTTCCGGATGTCTGATATTCACGACCTGGCAGGCCGTCCCGACCAGCCATGCGGAGATCTTTTCGCCATTGGCGACTCTCTCCTTGATCGCTTCTTCCTTGTCTGACATCAGCATGTAGCTGTCATGATCCGGCAGATAGTAAGGCATAGCCTGTTCCTCGTCGACCTTGACATCTTCGGAATTTTCATCCGTCAGACGGCCCAGGACGAAGAGCCTCTGTCCGTAGTCCATGACTGCGTTGTAGTTCTTGGAAGTAAGTTTCACTTCTCTGGCAACGATGCCGGAGTAGATCCTTACCGTATTGAATTCTTTGGCGATCTTTTCCACATCGGCAAGCGTCAGTACGGTTCCCATGAAGTAGGTCCTGTCGGACAGGTCGATGTCATTGGCAAGGATCCTGCCTTTTAAGGCCAGCTTGTCTTCACTTGGAACTTCGACGATCGTCGGATGCGAGAAGATATGCCTGAACGGGAAGGCCTCGACATGGCTTCCCTTAACCAGGAATTCTCTTAATACCTTACGTTCTGCTTTCTCGATCAGCGTTCCCTTCTTAAACAGAACAGAGCCGTCCGCCTTGTAGAGATCTTCCGCCAGAACATGGTGTTCGATACGGTCGATAACACTCAGCTTCTTTCTCAGCTTGTATCTTCCTGCAGGGGTCAGATCGTATTTCTTCTGATCGAAGAACTTGGCATTCATCAGGTTGGCAGCGCCTTCAACCGTAGGAACTTCATCCTGCTTCTGATTCTTGTGCATTTCCAGCAATGCCGCATCCATCGTCTTGGTCTTGTCTGCCTGCAGCGTATTTACGATTTCTTCATAGGCACCCAGGAAAGACGTATAGATCGCTTCGTAGATGTTCAGGAATTCACGGTCTTCGTTCTGATTGATCAGGTCTTCGTAAACCGGCAGATCCATTGCCTTCAGGAACGTCTTGACTCTATCGATGTCAAAACCATCCTCGCCCTTTTCCAGATTCAGCGCAAAACCAATGCACTTCAAAAGGATCGTCGACAGGATCTTACGCTTTCTGTCCACAGACATGTTCATCAGTCTGCCCAGGGCGTTTTTCTTATCGTCGGTCAGGAATTCCAGCCAGGTTCCGCGGGAAGGAATCAGTTCGCCGGAATACGTATCTCTGCCTGTCTTGTCGTCAGACTGGCTGTCAAAATAGGCGCCAGGAGATCTGACGATCTGAGAGACAATGACACGCTCCGCACCGTTGATGATAAACGTACCCGTAGGTGTCATCATCGGGAAGTCGCCTAAAAAGACTTCTTCTCTTCTGGTGATCACTTCACCGGTATCTTCATCAATGATTTCCAACTCCATGTTGGCTTTTAATGGCGCACGATAGTCTTCTTCACGGTATTTTGTTTCGGCAACGTCGTACTTCGGCTCACCGAATTCATAATCGATCAGCTTCAGACGGATATTTCCGCCGTAGTTCTGAATCGGGTAAATATCATCAAAAACTTCTTTGATTCCATACTTTTTAAACCAGTTAAAAGAATCGGTTTGTACCTCGACCAGGTTAGGCAGTTCCAGATTACCGCTAACCTTCGAGTAGTCACGGCGAGAAGAATGTTTACCCGAATTAACAATCTTGTATTTTTCTTTCATTAGCGCCGTCCTTTCAAATAATTGCCTAGAAACCGTCAGCGGCTATCGATGACAAGATAACCCTTGTCTTTCTCAATAACCTCGACGTTTTCAAATAGTGTTTCAAGTTTCTTTATGGAAGACATCGCTCCCTGAGCCTTACGGATCACGATATACAGATGACCCCCCTCATTCAGCATCTTCTCAGCCTTCTCATACAGTTCATAGATGACCTTCTTCCCTGCCCTGATCGGCGGGTTCAGGACGATCGTATCGAACTTGTGATCCAAAGCGAGAATATCCTCGCATAAATGCACTTTAATATCTTCTGTATGATTATTTCTGCTGTTCAGAACGGACAGTTCGACAGCTCTGGAATTGACCTCGGCCATCTCCACCTGCAGCTGCGGATGAAAACGTTTCAGGATGATCCCGATCGGACCGTAACCTGAACCAAGATCAAGCAGGCTCTCTCCCAGATCCTTCTGATAAACAGTTCTAATTAAGATATAACTCCCGTAATCGACGTTCTCTTTCGAAAAAACGCCGTTATCGGTAGTGAAACGAAAAACCTCATTATCGAAATAATAAGTAAACTCTTTTCTGTCGGAAGACAGATCCTTATTATCCGTATAATAATGGTTCATCAATTATTTGATATCGACAGTAGCTCCTGCTTCAACTAATTGTTTCTTGATTTCTTCTGCTTCTTCCGGAGAGATGTTTTCCTTGATTGGGCTTGGGCACTTGTCAACCAGACCCTTAGCTTCAACCAGACCTAAGCCTGTGATCGTCTTGACGACCTTGATAACGGCAGTCTTTGCTTCACCGAAGTTCGTTAAAATAACGGATACAGAAGTAGGACCCTGAGGTGCTTCGTCTACAGGTGCAGCAGCAACAGCGACCGGAGCAGCGGCAGTAACGCCGAACTTCTCTTCGATAGCCTTAACCAGTTCATTTAAATCCAGGATGCTGGCTTCTTCCAGATAAGCCAGAATATCTTCATGTGATAATTTTGCCATAATAATTTTTTTCTCCTTCTTTTTTCACATTATGCTGCGGCTTCAGCAGCAGGGGCTTCTTCTGCCTTAGGGGCAGGGGCATCACCTTTGGAATCCGCAACGGCCTTGACGACTCTAGCGAATGAGCTCATAGGTGACTGCAGACAGCTCAGTAACATAGACAGCATACCGTCGCGGTTCGGCAGATTGGACAGTTCTTTGACTGTAGCTTCATCGACGACCTTACCCTCAACGATGCCTTTCTTAAGTACCAGAGCCTTGTGCTTCTTCGCAAACTTAGCCAGAACTCTTGCCGGTGCAGTCGCATCTTTCGAGAATGCAAAGGCGTTCGGACCGCTTAACGCGTCCTTCAGGTCCTCAAAGCCGGACTCGTCACATGCTCTTTCGAACATCGTGTTCTTGTAGACTTTGAAGTCTATGCCTTCCGCTCTTAAGCTGCGTCTTAATTCTGTCACTTCAGCAACACTAAGTCCGCGATACTCGCAAACAACTGTCGAATCGGAATCCTTGATCTTGTCGACGATTTCCTTGACAACAGCCTGTTTGTTACTTAATACAGCTTGATTCATAGTTCCTCTTTCTAACACCCATATACACATAAAATAAAACCTGTATCCACAGACACAGGTTAAAAATCATCTTCAGATTAACCTCGGTAACATGATTAAGCGATAGCGCCGTTACTGTCTATGGTATATCGATGCCTTAATATATTACCCTATTTACACTTTTTTTTCAAGATAAAAACGAATTATTTCAGAATATCCTTTACATCCTCGATGCAGTCGTCCAAAACATGGATGTTTCCCAAAGGAGAAACGGCGACGTAGCCCATTCCTACGGCGTTTCTGTCTATCCTGAGATCTTCTGTATCTTCGTTTGGTTTCATGTGAGAGGAAACGATATTGATGAAGTTTTCCCCGTCTTCAAATCCCATGGTGATGTTTTCAGAATAAGTGATCCTGGTCAGTCTGTCGCAAACCAGAACACCCTTGATATCCTCATCCTTCAAATCAGGAACGTTGATGTTAAGATAGTAGTTCTTCTTCCTCTTTTCCAGATATTTCATTCCCAGTATCCTGGCATATCTGGCTGCCGTCCTGAAGTCGTTGTCCAGGGAAAACTGCAGGGAAACCGCTACAGAAGGAACGCCTTGTATATAAGCTTCCCTGGCTGCCGCTGCCGTTCCGGAATAGATCAGATCCGAAGAAACATTCAGACCTCTGTTGATTCCACTGACGACCAGATCGATCTGATCCTCGAACAGAAAACGCAGACTCAGATGAACACAGTCGGCAGGTGTACCCCATAAGGCATACGCTTTTAGCGCTCCTTCCAGTTTTCTTTCTTCGATACGGACCTTTCCTCTTAATTTCAGATGATGGGAATTGGAGCTTCTCTCTCCTTCCGGAGCGACCACATAGACATCCGCGATCCGGGAGAATTCCTCCACCAGCGCCTGCAGTCCGTTTGATTCGATTCCGTCGTCGTTTGTTATCAGAACTCTTATTCTATCCATTTTCCTGCTCCAGGATCTTAAATATCTGATCCAGTTTTTCAATGCGGTAGCCGTGATAATCCAAAGTCGGTCTTTCGGTATCTTCCAGGATCCATACCGGCGTCATGCCTGCGCGGATTGCTCCGAGAATATCGGAAGCAAACACGTCCCCGATCATCAGACATTCCTCGCACTTTACGCCCAGCTGATTTGCCGCATATTCAAAGATTGCGGCATCCGGTTTATGAATACCAAGATCGCCCGATACTATGACCGTGTCAAAGTATTTCTCGATCTTTACCTGACTGATCTTGTGATGCTGGGAGAAGGGATTTCCGTTGGAAAGGATACCAAGCCGGTATTTTCCTTTCAGTTTCTCCAGCACCTCGATCGTCTCGTCTTTCAAGACGGTAAAACGGTACATGTTCTTCAGGCTGAATTCAGTGAACCTGTCATTAAAATCGTCCGGCAGCAGATCGCCGTACTTGTTGATGAAAGGAATCATTCTCTGATGGGTTGCCGTCGTGCCGTTGCAGTCGAACGTCAGCGCGTCCTGCAGGACGGCTTCAAACTCGATCTCGTTCAGATCAGGAAAATAAGGCTTCAGAAAGTCCCTGTACATCAGATAGGCATTCATCTGCCTGTTTGACAGCGTACCGTCAAAATCAAAAAGGATCGCCTTAATCATCGACCCTCTCCGCCTTTTCTATGATCTTCTTGCATTTCCGTTCAAATTCGGGTCTCTCCATCATCACGACGGCGCCGCATCCCTCGCACTTGATCTTGATGTCAACGCCCATTCTGACGATCTTCCAGTAATGCGACTTCCTGCATGGATGATCCTTCTTCATCTGAACGATATCGTTTAAAGCATATCCTTCTACCATAATACCTCACTGTCCAATATGACCGTAATCGGCCCGGCATTGGTTAAGTTAATATCCATCTGCGCACCGAATACGCCTTCTTCCACTTCCAGGTCCAGCTTCCTGAGACATTCGTTGAAATACTGATACAGATGCACGGCTCTTTCGCCTCCCAGGGCATCCGTAAAGCTCGGACGGTTCCCCTTCCTGCAGTCGGCGTAAAGAGTGAACTGCGAGATGGAAAGCACCTTGCCGTTGACGTCATAGATCGACCTGTTGATCTTTCCGTTATCGTCTTCAAAGATCCTGAGCTTGCTCATCTTTTCAGCCATCTTCTCTACGATGGTCTCATCGTCCTGCAGTCCAAAACCGACTAAAACCATATAACCGGTATTGATCTTCCCGGTTATATGGTTTTCAACTGTACAGCTTGCCTGTGATACTTTCTGAATGACAAGACGCATCAGTGTGTGTTCTTGACGTTGACCCAGAGTTCGGAAATCGTCTTCAGAACGGCTTCGTTGCTGTGGAACACTTCGTCGTTGGCGTTCTTGTCGCGCGGAATGTAGGCGTCGTTGCCTTCGAAATCGCCGCCGGCTGCCGTCAGGTCAGCCAGAACGTCCTTGTTGACGGAACTGTAGCCGACAAAGACGGAGTTCTCATAAGCGGCATCATAGCCGGTAATGTAATCCATGAACTTGTAGGCCGCATCCACGTTCTTGGCATCCTTGTGGATAACCATCGCATCGACGAAATAGTTCGTGCCTTCGGTCGGAGCCCAGAAAGCGATATCCTCGTTGTCCGTATAGATCAGAGCCGCATCGCCGGAATACATCATGCCCATGGCCTTTTCGCCGTTGGCCAGGCCGTCGATCGCCTCATCCGTAACATAGGCAGGATCCATGTTGACGGCAATGTCAACCAGCCATTCATAGGCTTTCTGAAGTTCTTCTTCGTTATCCGTGTTCATGGAATAGCCAAGGGATTTCTCAGCCATCATGAAGGCGTCACGGATCGAATCGTACATGTAGATCATGCCTTTGTACTTGGTATTTCTAAGTACGTTCCAGCCCTGGCTCTCGACATCAGCCGGATCGACCAGTGTCTTGTCGTAGCAAATGCCGACATTACCCCAGAAGTAAGGAACGGAATAGTCGTTGTTCGGATCGAAATCCATGTGCAGAACCTGATCATAGATGGAATCCATGTTGCTAAGTCTGGACTTGTCCAGTTTCTGTACCATTCCTTCAGAGATCAGTCTTTCAATCATGTAGTCGCTTGGAATGATGATATCGTAGACGGTCCCGCCCAACAGTTTCGTATACATCATCTCATTCGAATCAAAAGTCGTGATGTAGACCTTGATGCCTGTTTCTTCTTCAAAATCGTTGATGACATCATCGGAAATGTACTCTCCCGGGAGAAATACGTAAAGCTCGCCTTTTTCTTCTCCGCCCTTGGAACCGCAGGCGGCAAGCAGAAGCAGCACCATCAGTAAACTAAGCAGCTTTTTCATTCTTAATCCTCCTTGTTTTGATCATAGGAACTACATTAGTAATAATCAGTATAACGGTAATCACCAGAACAATCAATGTCGAAAGCGCATTGACGCTCGGGTTGATCCTCTTGGTTGTAGCGTAAACATAAGTGGAAATATTGTTGATGCCCGGACCGGTCGTAAAGTAGGAAATGACGAAGTCGTCGAAGGACATCGTAAATGCGACCAGTGCGCCGGAAACGATACCTTCTTTGATCTGCGGAATGATGACCTTGTACAAAGCCTGAAACGGCGTACAGCCAAGATCCAGTGCCGCTTCCGCTAAGTTCTCGTCCAGCTGTCTCAGCTTCGGCATGACCGACAGGATCACATACGGTATACAGAAGATAATATGCGCCAGCAGCAGAGTGCCGAAACCGGTCGGAATATTGAACGTAGAGAACAGCAGCATCAGTCCGATCGCGGTAACGATATCCGGATTGAGCATCGGCAGGTTGTTGACCTGGGTGACGATCTGTTTTATCAGACGGGAAGACTTGCTTAGACCGATCGCAACGATGGTGCCGACGATCGTCGATACGATCGTAGCGATCACGGCGATCAGCGTCGAGTAGTAGACCGACTCCATCATCGCCCTGGTCTTGAACATCTTCTCGTACCACTGCAGAGAGAATCCGGTAAAGTTCGTCAGAGAACGGGACTCATTGAAAGAGAAGAAGACGACATAAACGATCGGCAGATAGAAGAACGCCATGATCAGGATCAGATAAATGCTTTGAACGTTCAGTTTCTTTTTCATTATCTTTCCTCCTCGTCATAATCGAATTTCCTGGTAAAGTACATGGAAATCAGGATCACGACCGCCATCAGCAGCGATACAGCAGAACCGAAGTTCCAGTCGCCGGTGGTGACGAAGTAGTTCTCGATCAGATTACCGATCAGGACATAGGATCCTCCGCCCAGCAGTTTCGGAATAAAGAAGCTTGAAACGGCAGGCAGGAATACCAGAGTAATGCCCGAGATGATACCCGGAATACTAAGCGGAAGCGTGACTTTCAGAAAGGCCGTCTTTTCGTCGCATCCCAGGTCGTAGGCCGCCGGAATCAGGGACGGATCCATCTTGGACAGTGAAGTATAGATCTGCAATATCATGTACGGCAGGAAGTTGTATACCATGCCGATGTAGACCTTAACGACCGGAGAAAACGGCAGATTCAGCAGCAGTCCTCTCCAGGCATAGGTTCTTACCAGCATGTTGATCAGCTGCGGGAGCGTAACCAGCAGGACCATGACCGACTGGTTGTCCGGAGACAGCTTCGCAATGAAGTAGGCTGCAGGATAGCCCAGCAGGATACAGATGATCGTAGTGATTACGGCAAGCTTAACGCTGCGCCACAGCACTTCGATAAAGATCGGATCGGAAAAGAAACGGACAAAGTTCTGCAGCGTCAGTTTCACCGGGATCACATCGTTTCCCTGCACGGAGAAGGCATAGAACACGATGATCAGCATCGGCAGCACGATCAGTGCGCCTGCCCAGCCCAGATACGGATATACCAGTCTCTTAAAGCTCTTCATTTCCGATACTCTTTTCCATTACGTGAATGTCTTCAGGATCGATGCTCAGAGATACGATATCTCCTTCTTCCTGAACTTCAGTGGTATGAACCTTATAGGTACGTCCTTCGGTAACGAAGGTTACGTCATAGTTTCCTTCCTTGATCTCCATCGGATCGAAATCGAATCGGACATCGTCGATCTCGACTTCGTTTTCCGTTTCCAGATCCCAGGCATAGGCATCGGCCCAGTTCTTCAGGTCGACGGAAATCGCCATGGATTCCTGGATCTCATCGATCGTCTTGTATACGTCGAAAGCCTGAATTCCGATCTTTTCGTCCTTGTCTTCGATGACCTTCGGCTGAACGACGTTGACATCCGCATTGACGCTTGTTCCGGCATCCGTCTTGAAGATGACCGGATACTTGCCGGCTTCCGCCTTGATGCTGTGGGCGACATGGGTGATGGAAATCTCTTCTTCCGTGTCAGCCTTCCAAGCCTGTGCGTTGGCACGCAGGATAAGTTCCTGATCGGTCAGCGTTTCAACGTCTTCAATATCCATCGTAAAGTCGGCAGCGCTCATCTTCTCGTTGGCAGCCTCGTTGTATACGTCTTCATTGCCCATGACATGCAGCTTGATTGTCTTGGCGGCACCGCGTTTCGTTTCAACGATAACCTCATAATGAACACCCTTGAACAGCACAGAAAGAACCTGACCGTTCATCTGTCCCTTGCCTTTCTTGCCAAGATGAATATCTTCCGGTCTGATGACGACATCGACCGGCTGTTTCGGCTTGAAATCATGGTCGACACAAGGGAAATCCTTGTCGTCGAAATTGACCAGATAGTCTTTCTTCATGATGCCGTCAACAATATTGGACTGTCCGATGAAGTTCGCGACATATCTGTTAACCGGCTCGTTATAGATCTCGGTAGGTGTACCGATCTGTTCGATGTTGCCGTCTTTCATGACGACGATCTTGTCCGACATCGTCAGCGCTTCTTCCTGATCGTGAGTGACGAAGATGAAGGTGATTCCTACTTCTTCCTGGATACGTTTCAGTTCCTGCTGCATTTCCTTACGCAGCTTGGCATCCAAAGCGCTCAGAGGTTCATCCAGCAGAAGAACATCCGGTTCATTGACCAGAGCTCTGGCGATGGCGACACGCTGCTGCTGGCCGCCGGAAAGCTGTGTGACATCTCTTTTCTGGTAGCCGTCCAGACCTACCAGTTCCAGCATTCTATTGACCTTCGGTTCAATCAGGTCGTTGGCCATCTTCTTGATCCTTAAACCGAAAGCGACGTTCTCATAGACATTTAAATGAGGAAATAAAGCGTACTTCTGGAAGACCGTATTGATAGGACGCTGATAGGCAGGTACGTTCGAAATCTCTTCTCCGTTAAAAATGACCGAACCCTCGTCCTGATCCAAAAAACCGCCCAGGATCCTAAGCAGGGTCGTTTTACCGCAGCCAGATGGTCCTAACAGAGTAACGAATTCATTCTCGTAGATATCCAGATTGATACCCTTTAATACCGTTTGACCATCGAAACTCTTTACAATATTTCTAAATTCAATCAACTTTTCCATAGTCAGGTCCTCCAAATAAATATATTATAAGTTATTTTCACAGGTTTTAACATTATTTAGGAAAGAAAAAGGCTCTTAGCAGAGCCTTTCTTAGATCATGATATATTTCTGTTATTTCAGCGGTTCTTCGATGAAAGCCTTCACTCCGGCTTTGTCGCGATAGCCGTTCATCTTGGCAACGACAGCTCCATCCTTAAACAGGAATACTGCCGGAATCGTCATAATATCCAGGCTTTCCGCCAGATCCATGTTGTCATCGACATTCACTTTCACAAACTCTATATCAGGGTATTCCCCGGATACTTCTTCCAGCACAGGTCCCAGCATCTTGCAAGGTCCGCACCAGTCCGCAAAGAAATCCACAAGGACAGTACCGCTCTTGATCAGTTCATTGAATTCTTCTGTATTGATAATCTTCATATTCCACCTCCTGTCATTAATTATCTATATCTTTTCCAGAAATGGAAGTAAAATGCCCGTTATTTATCCAACAGTGCCGCTGCGGCTTCATCGACGATGACCGTAACATCCTCATGTCTCTGCAGAATGGATGCCGGACAGACTTCATCGACCGGCCCTTCCAGCATGTCTTTTACCGCCTTGGCCTTGTTTGCGCCGGTAGCGATCAGCAGGATGTGTTTCGCTTTCATGATCGTGCCGATGCCCTGAGTAACCGCCTGTGTCGGAACCTTGCTGATGTCGTTGTCGAAGAAACGGCAGTTGTCCTTGATCGTGGATTCCGCCAGATCCGTAACATGGGTCCCGGAATCGAATGGCGTACCAGGTTCATTGAAGGCGATATGTCCGTCAGAACCAATGCCTAACAGCTGAATATCGACCGGTGTTTCATCGATCATCTCATCGTATGCTCTAGCCTGTCCTTCCAGGTCTTCTCCCAGTCCTGAAGGAACATGAGCGTTTTCTTCCTTGATATCGATATGGTCAAAGAGATTCCTGTGCATGAAGGCGTAGTAGCTTTCAGGATGGGTAATAGGAAGCCCTACGTATTCATCCAGATTGAAAGATCTGATCTCCTGGTAGGATGTACCATTCTCCTCATGATCGAAGACCATGCGGGCATACAGACCTAAAGGAGTCGAACCGGTTGCCAGCCCCAGAACCTTGCCCGGTTTCAGGTATTCCTTCATCACTTCAAAAGCCTTATCGGAAGCTTCGTCGTAATCTCTGACTTTAATCAAAGTAATCATATTATTCATCCCTCTTTTCAATTCTATTATAGCGTATTTTTAATCTTCTAAATGATCTCAAAGCTGTATCCGATCCGATATTCTTCTTTCGGAGACAGAGTGATGTTTCCCGGTCTTTCTTCAAACGGAACATCTTCCGTGCCATCCAGCGTATTGACCCACGGTTCCAGACAGACAAACGGCGCATGAGGGGTCCACAGTGCAAAGATCCTGTACTGATCCGGTACACGCATGACGACTTTGTTTTCTCCGTCAGTCAGAGTAAAGACTTTGCTTTCAGGATCCTTTACGATATAGGTCGGATACTTCTCGAACAGCTCGTAGGACAGATCCAGTCTTCCCCCTTCCACATCTTCTTTTTCAAACTCGATCCAATAGTCGCTGAACGTCTTTTCCGGAACCAGCGGACAGTTAAAGGCAGGATGCTGACCGAAACCGAAATACATGTCCTCTTCGTCTTTGTTGACGATCCGGTAATCGATAA
>JAFONG010000117.1 GCA_017418585.1 Erysipelotrichaceae bacterium
GCGGAGCGGTATAGCCCGACTTGAATGTCCAGCCACGGCATTCATCCTTTCCTACCGTAAAGAAAGTCTCCAGACCAAGGGTCTTATATGCCTTAACGATCAGCTCGTCCAGACCGCTGTGATCGATGTCTAGTTCTTTCAGAAATTCCAGTTTTTCTTCTTTTGAAAGATCGGAAAGCTCTTCCTCTATTCTTGCCGAGATCGCAACAACCTGCGATCCTTCTTTCTCGGCGTAATCCTTTACTGCACAATAATGTCTGTTCGAATCAGGATTGTTGATCTCTTCTTCCTTGATATTGCATACATAGATGACAGGCTTGGCGGTAAGGAAATTGAACTGTTTCAGATATGCCGATTCATCTTTGGTGAAAGACATGGAACGGATATTCTGGTTCTTGCCTAAAGCATCGTAGATCTTCTTTAGAAGCTGATATTCGAATACCGCATCCTTATCCTTTGTATTCAAAGCCTTCTTCTCCACCTTGGCGATCCTGTTTTCGCAGGTAGACATATCGGCCATCTGAAGTTCGTAATTGATGATTTCTATGTCGTCTACCGGATCGATACGGTCATAGACATGGGTGATGCTGCTGTCTTCGAAACATCTTACGACATGACAGATCGCATCCACTTCCCTGATGTTTGCCAGAAACTTGTTTCCCAGGCCTTCACCGGTCGATGCGCCTTTTACCAGACCGGCAATATCAGTAAACTCAAAAGTCGTAAAAATGGTTCTCTCCGGTTCGAACAGCCTGCTTAGATTGATCAGTCTTTCATCCTTCACCTCTACGACACCGACATTCGGTTCAATCGTCGCAAAAGGATAGTTCGCCGCCTCTACCCGGGAGTTGGTTATCGCATTAAACAGTGTTGATTTTCCTACGTTCGGCAAGCCTACGATTCCTGCTGTTAAACTCATATTTTCACCTCATTTTAAGTTTAACACTAATGCATGTTAAAATATACCCATGAAACTGATCAAAGCCGATAAGAACATGATCCCTATGCTTTCAGATTTTGCCAAAGAGGTTTTTGTCGACTACTATAAAGATCTGATAGGCATCAAGCAGTCGGTCTATATGACGGGACTGTTTCTTTCTGAAGAAGCCATCAGCGATCTAATGGACCAGGGAGCGGTATTTATCCTGGCAACGGAAGATGATCGACCCGTTGGTTTTTGCGAATACATCAGCGAAGGATCCAGATTGTTTCTGTCCAAGCTGTACGTGGAAAAGGCCCACAGAGGAAAAGGAATCGGCAGGCAGCTCTTCCTCAACTGTCTGGAATACGCCAAGAGAAACGGACATAAAAGCATCTATCTGACCGTAAACAAGTACAATACCCCATCCTACGAGATCTACCTCCATCTTGGCTTCAAGGTCATCGATGCCGTAGTTAACGACATCGGAAACGGCTACGTAATGGACGATTACATCATGGAATATACGCTATAAACAGAAAAGCCCTTTCGGGCTTTTCTGCACTGCTTATTATTGGAAGATTGTTAATGAAAAAATTATTACAATATATTTATAACATCAGGATGTGAAAACTGTGTGAAACTTAAAACCTGATCATCAGCATCCTGTCTTTTCCATTGATATCCTTGAATACACTGACTTCGGCATCCGGGAAGCAGCTGTGTGCCAGTTTTGTCAATGCATCCTTCTGATCATACCCCATTTCAAAAAAAGCCAGGGCATTATCCTCGAGTATTTCACCGGCATGCGTGAATATTTCTTTATAGAATTTCAAGCCGTCGTCTCCGCCGAAAAGAGCTACATGCGGTTCAAAGTCATAGACCGAGGATTCGATCTGTTCCGTATTCTTTATGTACGGCGGATTGGATACAAGGATACTTACTTTTATGCCTTTTTCAATGTACGGTTCCAGCATCGATCCCGAAAGGAACGTAATATCGCATTCATTGATCCTGGCGTTCTCTCTGGCTGTTTCCAGCGCTTTTTCCGATATATCCGAAGCAAATACATGAAGCTTCTCTTCTTCCTTTTTTAAAGCGATTGCAATGGCTCCTGAACCTGTTCCGACATCACAGACATTGATCTTCTTTCCCGCAAAAAACGCGTCATACTGGCTCAAAATAAGCCCTACAAGCTCCTCCGTCTCAGGACGGGGAATCAGCACATCCCGGTTTACGATCATCTTATATCCATAGAAATAGGAATACCCCAGTACATAGTTCATCGGTTCGTTATTCATGAGTCTGACGATGCCTTTGGAGAACTCCTCCATAATGTCTTTATCCACTTCATGATCGATATTCAGATACAGATTCACCTGATGATCACTGCACAGTTCAAAAAGAAAAGCCTTCACCAGTTCAGGTGAAAGACCCTTTTCTACAAAAATCTTTTTATACTGATGAATCAGCTGATTATACGTGCTCATTTAACAGTTTCTCTCTGTCGTCGTTTTCCAATAAGGCGTTGACGATGTCGTCTAGTTTTCCTTCCATGATCCTGTCCAGCTGATTGATCGTCAAACCGATACGGTGATCGGATACTCTGTTCTGAGGATAGTTGTAGGTTCTGATCTTTTCCGATCTGTCACCCGTTCCGATCTTGGAACGTCTGATCTTTCCCTCTTCTTCCTCTTTAAGCTGTTTATAGTATTCATAGACTCTGGCCTTGATGATACGCATCGCCGTCTCCTTGTTGGCGATCTGATTACGTCCATCCTGGCAGTTTACGGTAATGCCTGTAGGCTTGTGGACGATTCTGACGGCGGAGTCGGTTTTGTTGATGTGCTGGCCTCCGGCTCCGGATGCGCGGTGCGTTTCGATTTCCAGATCAGAATCAGGGATCTCAACGTCTTCATCTTCTACGTCAGGGAATACGATAACCGTAGCGGTAGAAGTATGTACCCTGCCCTGCGTTTCGGTCTTTGGGACACGCTGTACGCGGTGTGCACCGGATTCGAACTTGAAATGACGGTAGGCATCCAGACCTTTTACCATGAAGCTGATCAGTGCATATCCGCCCGCTTCGGATTCCGATGTTTCCATGACTTCAACCTTATATCCAAGAGATTCCGCATAATACGAATACATCCTGAAAAGATCTCCGGCAAAGATATTGCCTTCATCTCCTCCGGCAGCGCCTCTTATCTCGACCAGACAGTCGTAGGAATCTTCCGGATCTCTAGGCAGCAGAAGATCTTCGATATGCTTATTCAGCTTTTCCAGTTCGGCTTTCGCATCATCGATCTCCATCTTGGCCATTTCCCTGATTTCCGGATCATCGTCCTTCAGCATCTCTTGTCCGTCTTCGATCACGGCATTGTATTTCTTGTAGTTCTGATAAGCTTCGTAGGCTCCTTTCAGTCTGGCCTGTTCCTTGGAAAGTTTCGTATACTTCTTCACGTCAGAAACATTCTCATCCAGCAGCATGAGCTCACCTATTTCCAGATACTTCTTTTCAATCTCTTCCAGTTTTATTATCTTTGCATCCATAGTTTATTTCCCATATCTGATTTTCGGTTTACCCGGCACTTCATGACAGTGACGGCATCTGGCCTCATAGCTTTCCGACGCGCCGACAAGAATGATCGGTTCATCGTAGGAGGCCGGTTTTCCGTTGACGATTCTCTGGGTCCTGGTGGCAGGAGCGCCGCACTTGTTGCAGACGGCAGCCAGTTTTGTTACGAATTCCGCTTCTGTTATCAGTAAAGGCATCGGACCAAACGGTTCACCTTTAAAATCCGTATCCAGTCCGGCAGCCATGACTCTGATGCCTCTGTCTGCCAGTTCATTACATACGTCGCAGATATTGTCGTCAAAGAACTGCGCCTCATCGATCGCTACGACCTGCGTCGTAGGCTTGATCATATCCAGAATTTCTACGGCATCGGAAATGACATGCGATTCTACCGATGAACCGGCATGTGAAACGACTTTCGTTTCGGAATAACGGTTATCGATCTTTGGTTTAAAAACCATGATTTCTTTCTTCGCGAATTCCAGAACCTTGATCCTTCTGATCAGTTCTTCTGTTTTTCCGGCAAACATGCAGCCGCTGATGGTTTCAATCCATCCATCTCTGTAACTCTGATACATAACCACACCTCGACAATACTATTATAACGAAAAAAATAGATGGCTAATCCTCTATTTTTCTTTCAAACCGTACTTCTTATTGAATTTTTCAATTCTGCCTGCAGATGCCGCAAACCTCTGTCTTCCGGTATAGAACGGGTGGCAGTTTGAGCAAGTATCTACTTTAATGCCGTCCTTCTTTGTAGAACCGGTTTCGAATGTAGTTCCACAGCCTGCGCAGGTAACAGTAACTCTGTAATAATCAGGATGAATACCCTTTTTCATCTTTCAATCTCCCTTCCGCCTTGAATATCTTTGTCAATCCAAAGTAAGTTTACGCCTAATTATCATAACAAATCTATCAATAAATGTAAACAGAATTATTTGATTTCTGCACCGATCGCCCTTAGTTTCTCGACGATCGAGTCGTATCCGCGGTATATATGGTAGGCATTGTGAATGACTGTTTCTCCTTCAGCCATCAGACCGGCTATGATCAATGATGCGCCGCATCTAAGATCGGTAGCGAAAATGTCCGTACCGTGCAGCTGCTTCCCGCCGTGAATCGTGCTCTTTCCCGGAGCGACTTCAATGTCTGCACCCATCTTGTTCAGTTCGGCGCAGTGCTTGAAACGTTCCAGATAGATGGTTTCTTCAACGTGGCTGTCTCCGTCCACTTTCGTAAGCAGTGCCGTCAGAGGCTGCTGCAGATCGGTTGCGAAACCGGGGAACGGCTGAGTGATGATATCGATCGGTTTCAGATCTTCCGATTCAAATACTCTGACATAGTCGGAACCCTGTTCCAGTCTGACACCCATTTCTTCCAGCTTGGAAGTAAGTGCTTCAATGTGCTGAGGAATGACGTTGTTTACGGTAACATCTTCACCGCAGGCTGCTGCAGCGATGATGTAGGTTCCAGCCTCGATTCTGTCAGGTATGATGTCGTGGATGCATCCTTTCAGCCTGGTAACGCCGTTGATCGTAATCTCAGAGGTTCCCGCTCCTCTGATCTGAGCACCCATTTTGTTGAGCATGGACGAGATATCGATGATCTCCGGTTCTTTGGCTGCATTCTCGATGGTCGTTCTTCCTCTGGCAAAACATGCCGCCAGCATGATGTTGATGGTAGCTCCCACGGATGCGAAATCCAGATAGATATCGTCCCCCTTGAGTTCTTCGGCAGAGATCTCTATGACATTTCCTTCCTGCGTTATCGTCGCGCCAAGAGCTTCAAAACCCTTCAGGTGAAGATCTATCGGCCTAGGACCCAGATTGCATCCGCCTGGGGAATACATCTTTACATGTCTGAATCTGCCCAGCAAAGCACCCATGAAATAGTAGGATGCTCTCAGTTTCATGACATCTTCATCCAGCAGATCCACATTGGCGATATTGGTAGGATCAATCGTCAGTTCATCGTCAGATACTCTGACATCGATGTTCAGAAGGTTCAGGAGCTTGATCAGTACCTTTACATCCTCGATCTCCGGTACATCGTAAAGCTTTACGACCTCGCTTGCCAGAACGACCGCCGGCAATATCGCAACTGCCGAATTCTTGCAGGAAGAAACCGTCACTTCACCCTTCAGTTTTCTTTTTCCTTTGATTCTAATCAGATCGTTCATCTTTACTACCCAATATAAAGCAGGTATTCGAACCTGCCTTAATTCACTTTCTTTGCGTAAGTTTCTTCTGAATTTCCTATGCAGAAATAGATATTATCACCGACTCTGGCATACGAGTAATCCGGATCATCGGTTCCTTTTACGACTTCAAGAACCTGGAATCTTTCTCCGTTGTAGGCCTGATGCTGTCCGTTGAACAGCGTATCGTCGTCGCGGTCTCTGGTCGGCTTGTTTCTGAATACGACCGGACCATCGGAAATCTCATACGTCATCTTGCCGGCTGTATCTTCTTTCTTTCCGGCATTGTTTGCGATCTGCTGATTCAGCGCTTCGATCGTCGCATCCTTTTCTGCCAGCTGCTTCTTATATGTTTCTTCGTTGGCAAGAACCTGCAGATAGCTGGTGTTGGCCTTTACATAGGCGGAATGCTGCTTAAAGGCATAAATCAAAGACGCTACGCTTGTAATCAGAAGCAAAGCGATGATGATCAGGCAAAGGACGAGAGAAGTATTGACTCTTCCGGTCCTTGGCTTGACTTCCCGATACTCTTCTTCGTTCTCTTCGGCATCATCGTAAAGCTCGTCATCGCTCATCTTAAAGATCGACATATCGATGCTTTCAGAATTGGTAGTCGTCTTATCCTCCACAAAATCAGGGATATCTAACGTTTCATCTTTTTCATAAGGATTCTTTTCAAACATAATCAACCTCACTATAATTCTTCTTCAGACATAATACGATATCCTTCATATTCACCGTTCAGCAGTGCTGCCTGATTGGCGATATCGAATATCGAACTGATGATCTTTTCTTCCGTATTCTCGCATTCCTTGATCGCATCGACGATCTGTTTCTTTTCATCGGCATTGATCTGATAGTCGTGCTTCAAGGTAATCTCTACAAACTGTCTTAAGTTCTCTACATCCTTGAATGAGAGTCTATGCAGGACGATGACTTTATTGACCGTCAGATATTCGTTGGCGATCGCATCCTTCATGGAACAGACACCCATGATAAAGGAAACAGACAGATACGGATAAATTTCACGGATGTGTTCACTGGTCTCTCTCAGTTCCTGCTCCAGGCTTTCTCTTTCCTGGTCTTCCCTCATCATCTTCATCCGCAGTTCATCGATCAGACCGCTGGTATAAACATCATCCTCTTCCCCGTTTGAATCATCGTCATGAATCGGGGAAATATCGCTGAATTCTTCCGCAGGATTCTCTTCAGTGTTATCGGTGTTATCGGCAAACAGTTCATCTTCCTTATAGAGATTCTCTCTGGATGCCTGCAGATCCTGAACCATTCTGATAATATCGTCTTTATCGATAGAATTGCCAGAAGAAACGAAAGGTTTGTTTTCATCAGAAAGACCGTAAGGAGAGATATTCGTATCGCTGTCATCAAAATAGCGGAACAGTTCATCGATATATTCGTCCTTCTTTCCGTCGGAAGCTTCAGTTTCCACTTCAGCTTTCTTCTTTATCTTTTCTTTTTCTTCTTCGCTCTCGGCAATGTCTTCATGTGCCAGAACCTCATTGAAAATGGAATCCAGTTCACGCGACTGATAGTCGGCATCGTTCTGGTTGATCGATTCTCCGTTGTTGACTTTGTTTACGTTTTCCGTGATCTGCTGCAGCAGTTCGTTATCCTCGTCAGTAAGCTTAAACAGATTCTTTTCATCATCCGTCTGCTCTGGAATTTCGACTTCCTCATAAGGTGCCTGGTAATCTGCGGTATCCGGCTGAATGTCCGGAATTTCGCTTTCGTTTTCTGTAAAAACACCGTCCAGGTTATAGAAAGCAAGCAGTCTATCCAGATCGGATTCGCTGTTTTCTACCGGCTTATCCTCTTTTTCGCTTTCATTGTCGAAATCAACATCCAGCATTCTTCCAAGTTCTTCGGAAAGCGTTTCTTTGTTTCCGTGCGCATCGATAAACTGATCGAATACGTCTTCTCCGGCACTCATCAGTGAATCGACTTCAGGCGGTATTGAACCGAAAGAAAAGCCTAAGTTTTCACTTAACTCGTTTTTCAGCGATACCAGATCAATATTCTTTAGTTCTGTTAATGTCGGATCAGATCTGTCATCCAGATGCTTATCAAGATAATCAACTGCTCTGTTAACAAAACCCAGCAACATTATGTTTTTAGGTTTCACGGTTCCTCCTAGTCAGTACAAAAATACCATCGCCGATATTATCAAACATCATTATATCAAAACGCTCATCATTATGCACCTTTTCTCGGAATTTGACGATCTTTTTGACAAGATTCCGCAGGTTTCTTGAACGGATGCTTTCAGGATCGTAGATCAGACCGTGAAAAACCATATTGTCGAAAACCATGATGCCGTCGCTTTTAAGATTATCCAGAAACATTTCCAGATACTTTCCGTACTGGGCCTTTGCGGCATCAACAAAAATCAGATCGTAGAGCTTGTCTGTCCTGAAATCTTCTATTGCGATCAGATATGGAGTAATCTGATCGGATAGACCGTTATCCGCAATGTTTTTTACCGCTTCCCGATAAAGTTCTTCATTCTTTTCCAGGGTATCGACATGGATGCACTTATCCATTTTGGCCATCTGTATCGCGGAATATCCTACCGCCGTTCCCAGTTCCAGAATATCTCTGCAGTTTCGCTCTTCAATGATATTTAAAAGAAAGGCAAGCCCTTCATCCTTGATGATAGGCACGCCTTCCTTTAATGCTTTTTCTTTTAGTGTTTCACTCATTGCATGATCTGCTTCACATAGTCGATAAAGCCATTGCACTTTTCTTTTGCCTTTTCCATGCTTGTATCCTTTACGGAAAGGTAGCACTTGCATTTAGGCTCCGTACCGGATGGCCTGATCGCTATGAAGGAACCGTCCTCCAGATAATATTTTAATACATCGGAGACATCATGTTCAGCAAAATCATTCACCTGATCGCCTTCATATACTTTCTGAAGCTTGTAGTCCTCGATCTTTAATGTCCTGTAGCCAGGAATCTGCAGCGGATTGTTTCTGACATTGGACATGATCTGCTGCAGCTTTACGGCACCGTCGGCACCCGGAAGCATGATGGAGAACTGCGTATCGTAGTAGTACCCTACCTTGTCATAGGCTTCATTCATGACATCCATCAGAGTCTTGCCCTGTTCCAGATAGTATGCGCAGGCTTCTGCCAGAAGCAGACAGGCCTGGGTGGCATCTTTATCTCTGACAAACGGTCTGATCAAAGAACCGTAGGACTCCTCATAACCGAAAACATAGTTCTTTTCATGTGTCGTCTCGTACTGTCTGACCTTGTTGCCGATGTATTTGAAACCGGTCAGCGTCCTTTCGTTGTCGCATCCGTGGTATCTGGCGATCGCTTCGCCGATGTCGCTGGTAACGATCGTATTGAACATGCAAGGGTTTTCTACCTTGATGCCTAGATCCTCATAGGAAGAAAGAATGTACTCCAGAAGCAGTGCACCGGTCTGGTTGCCGTTTAACACAATGTAGTCGCCGTGATGCAGGATGCCAACGCCCATTCTGTCGCCATCCGGATCGGTAACAAGAAGCAGCTTGGCATTGATCTGTTTCGCAAGTTTCAACACTTCTTCGTAGGCTCCCGGTTCTTCCGGATTCGGTGTTTTGGTTGCCGAGAAAGCAGGATCGAATACCGACTGACTCTCGACAGCTTCTACATCATAACCGGCCATCTTTAATGTATCCATGACCGGATAATAGGAAGTGCCGTGTTCCGGAGAGAAAGCGATCTTGAAGTTTTTGTTTAGACCTTTTCTTAACTGAATGGACAGACAGTCGGCATAGTAGGCATCGTCCACTTCCTTGTTGACGATATGGATCAGACTCTCATCATAATTCTTAGGAGGAAGAATATCCAGAATATCGCCGAGCTTTCCAATCTCGTCGATAACCTTGGCGGCAAGTTCCGGGATCAGCTGACAGCCGGTCTCGTCATAGAGCTTGTAGCCGTTGTATTCCTTCGGATTATGGGAAGCGGTAATCATGATGCCGCCGTCGCACTTGAAGTACCTGACTGTATAGGACAGTTCCGGAGTCGGTCTTAACGAATCAAAGATATAGGTTTCTATACCGTTAGCCGCAAGAAGTCTGGCACAGTCGAATGCGAATTCCTTGGAATTGTATCTGTTGTCATAGGCGATCGCCACGGAATGCTTGCCGTTTCTGTTCAGATAATTCGCAAATCCCAGCGTGGCCTTTCTTATCGTATAGATGTTCAGACGGTTCGGACCAAGGCCCATCAGTCCTCTCATGCCTGCCGTGCCAAAGGCAACATCCGTATAGAATGCGTCCTTGATCTCCTGTTCGCTCAACGCTTTCAGTTCTTCTTTTGTTTCTATGCTTAAATTGGGATGGTTCAGCCATCTCTCGTAATTCTCTCTGTAATCCATAGTTCTCCTCGTCAATTAAAAACAAGGGAAGAATCTCTCTCTTCCCTTTCTTTAAGCTTTTTGATTACTCAATAACCTTTTGTGTTCTCAAGATTTCTTCGATAGCTGTAATCGCTGTGTCTTCGTCTTCGCCTTCACAAGTAATGGTAATTTCAGACTGTGTAGGGATACCTAGCGACATAACACCCATAATAGATTTCATGTTTACAGATCTTTCTTTAAAAGAAACCTTAACATCACATTTGAATTTACTTGCAGCGTTCACAGCAACAGTTGCAGGACGAGCGTGTAAACCTACCGGATCAATAACTAATACATTGATTTCCTTCATGTCGGTCCTCCTTTTCTATTAGATATACAAACATATATCATATTTATTATATAAATGAAAGCGCTTTAATTCAAGTGAAAGCACTACTGTTTCTTTCAATTATTTATGATATGTTTCATGGTTCAGGATCTTGAAACTGCGGTAGATCTGTTCCAGAAGAATCAGTCTGGTCATCTGGTGCAGAAAGGTCAGATCGGACAGCTTCAGAGATTCGTTTGCCCGTTTTCTTAGTCTGTCATCCAGGCCCAAAGAGCCGCCGATCACAAAAACAATACGCGGATTGCGGATGAACAGTTTATCCAGTTTATCTGCCAGTGACAAGGAATCGATGGATCTGCCGTGCAGGTCCAGAAGAATCACATATTCATCATCTCTGATCTTTTCTAAAAGCCGGTCCGCCTCGACAGACAGAACGGCCTTTTCATCCGATCCGATACTCTCGTCTTTTACTTCAATCATCTCAAGACGGTGATAATGGCTGATCTTCAAAACGTAATCGTCGATCAGATTCTTGAGATTCCTGTCTTTTATTCTGCCGACACAGACGATCTTAATCATTTCCGATACTTAACGTTAATGTTTCACCGTTTCTTAATACTTCAAAAGAATACGTTTCATATGGCTGATAGGAAATCTGCAGGTATTCGTTCAGACCATCCAGCGGAACATCGTTTATCTTAACGACAATATCGCCCGGTTTTACTCCGACAGTGAAAGCCAGAGAATCATCCATGACCTTCTGCACGAACAATCCGGAAATCGTCTGAATATCCAGATTCAGATTTGCCTTTTCATAGTTAGGCATCTCTTTGATGTAGGTGCCCTTAATACCGATATCGGCTTTCATGCCATCCTGTTCGGAGATGATTTTTTCCGCAACCGCTTTGATTTCATTTGCGGTTAGCGCAAAACACATCCTGTCATCCAGAGACATCGTAATCATGCCGGTCACTTCGCCGTTCATGTTAAGAAGAGGACCTCCGGAATAACCCGGGATCAGAGATGATGACAGTTCTATCACATCAAGACAGTATTCGTATGTCTCATAATTAACCGTTACGCTGTTTTCGATCGTCAGCCTTTCATTCGCAATCATTCCCAGCTGAACGCTCCCGGCATAGTCAAGCGAGACAGGCGTTCCGATGCAGATCACAAACTCGCCTTTCTTCAGCAATGTCGCATCCCCAATTCTGACAGGAGAGACCCGGTAAGGACATTCCAGTTCCAGAACAGCCAGATCCGTATAAATATCATAGCCTTTCATTACCGCATTCACGCTGTAGGACGATCCAAAAACGACAGTGATTCCGGATGCATCCTCAATGCCGTGGTAGGCAGTCAGAACATAGACTTTATCCCCATCCTGCCGATAGATAAAACCGCTCAGAACGCTTCCATCCGCACTGATCGAAACGATCGATGAGCTGTTATCTTCAACAACTTTTGAAAAATCGGTAGAAAAACCGGAAACATTGTATTCGTTGATGATCTCCTGTCTGCTGACGATGCTGTTTGGCCTGAATGAAAGAATCATCAGCCATACTGACAGAATCAGGATCAGGATATATATGAGTCGATTATTCTTTTTCATATCTGTATTCTATCAGTCGATCAGTTCGCAAGGCAAATAGTAGCAGGCATTCACTCTTGTGCCGTTGACTTCAAACGTCAGGTGAAGGTGCACGCCTTCCGAAGAACCGGTATTGCCCATCTGTCCGATGATCTGTCCTCTGCTGACGTTCTGTCCCACTTCAACGTAGGCAGGAACATTCAGATGCATGTAGAAGGTTCTGACACCGTTCTGATGGTTGATGATGCAGAAATTGCCCATGTCATAACGGTATCCCGTTCCATCAACGACACCGCTGTCCACGGCATATATAGCAGCATACTTTTCGTAACGGTTGATGATATCCGTTCCGGTATGGCCCAGATAACAGCCGAAGTGACAGGTAATGCGCGGGTTGTCGACCGGCCAGATGTAGTTGCCTGTACCGATCATGACGACTTGTTTGGTGCCTACGGCAATAACGCCGCGTTTCGGCTGTTTGATCACGTTTTCAGACAGCGCTTTACCTGATTCCAGAACACCGTTGATCCAAGTCTCTTCATACAGCACGTTCTTGATTCCCGATTCTTCCTGTACGCGGACTTCGTATTTGCCCATTTCCAGTGAACTGTCTTCGACATATTCCGGAGTTTCCGGCGTAATGGACTGCTGCGTGAGACGTTCCTTGGTAACTTCGATCGTAATCGGCGATGTATAGTATGTAACATTCAGTTTCATACCCGGAACGATCAGCTGATCTTCGCTTGTCAGCACTCCTTTGTTCAGCATAACCAGCTGTTTCGGGCTCATATCGCCAAAACGGTAACCGACACCCTGCAAAGTATCGCCTTCTATAACCGTATAGGATTCCCTCTCCTCGTTTCTGCCGTAGCACAGGAAATCATAGATCTCATCGACATTTCTGAATATATCATCTGGAGAAACGATCGCTTCTTTCGTCTGAATCGTTTCCTGCAGTATCGCATTCTTTTCTACGCTTCCCAGTTCCGTCGGAGAAGGGATCATCTGGTTGTTGGTGATCTTGATCAGCGTTTCTTGCGAAACGAAGTTCTTAAAAAACAGTTCCAGGGCATTGGAAAAATCCTTATAGTCCTTGACATAAATGATCTCATAGATGCCTTCCGAAGTAGAAAACTCGACAGCCGTCGTTTTAACACCCAGCAGACTGTTTTCTGCGAGATAATTCATGATCTGATCATCGACATTCTCAAAATGAATGAACGACTTCTCTTCAGCGATATAGATATCATTACTAAGACCAAGTTCCGTATTCGGAAAGTCTTTCTCATAATCGCGATATCTATCGGCGATCATACCGTTAAGATGCTCCAGATCCGATATGACTCCGATCAGCTTGCCTTTGTAGTAGATCTTGTGATAAGTGACTTCATCCTGGCCATAGGAAAGCACTCTCTGAGGAACCAGAGAACTGTCTATTTCAATATTCGCTTCGATTTTCTCCTGTCCACCGGTCAGTTCCGGAAGGAATACGACGATTGCCATTGCCAGAATCAGTGACAGAAGCACTACGATGACTTTTTTCAATAATTCTCCCCTACACTGTTTTTAATGCCGTAGAAAGCGTTGATCTCTTTCTCAAAAGCCAGAACCACTTTACCGGTAGGACCGTTTCTATGCTTGGCAATCAGCAGCTCAACATCTTCTCTTTCACTCTCGGCATTCTCTTCCCTGTTATAATACGCATCACGGTAAAGGAACAGTACCAGGTCAGCATCCTGCTCCAGAGCTCCGGATTCTCTTAAGTCCGAAAGCATCGGCCTTTTATCCTGTCTGGATTCAACGCTGCGGGAAAGCTGAGATACGGCTATTACCGGAACATTCAGCTCTCTGGCCATGGCTTTCAGCCGGCGGGATATCTCGGATACTTCCTGCTGTCTCGAATCAGACTTGCCGGTTGCCTGGATCAGCTGAATATAGTCAACAATGATCATGTAAAGACCGTTGTCCTGCGCCAGTTTTCTGGCCTTGGCATACATTTCCGATACCTTGATGCCAGGCGTGTCATCTATGAAGAAATTCTGTTTCTTCAGCTGCTGGGAGGCTTCATTGATCCTGGACCACTCCTCATCGTTCAGATTGCCTGTCCTCAGCTTTTGGATCTCTACCTTAGACTTTGCGGCGAGAATTCTCATCGCAACCTGTTCCGAAGGCATCTCAATGGAGAATATCGCAATGGAACCGTGGGTGACGGAAGCGGAATTCATCGCAATGTTCAAGGCCAGAGAGGTCTTGCCCATGGAAGGACGGGCAGCGACTATGATCAGGTCTCCCTTCTGGAAACCGGCCGTCTTCTTATCCAGATCGGCATACAATGATCGGATGCCGGTAATATCTGAACCGGCTTCCTGTATCGCTTCAATGTGCTTCAGATAGGCATCGAACACTTCTTCACCTGTCTTAAAGTCGGAACTGAGTTTTGATCTGGTTACCTCCGTGACTTTTCTTTCTACACTCTCCAACATCTCATCGACGCTGATCTGGGAGTTGTAGGCGTCGTTGGATATCTCTTCACCTACTTTAATGACTTTTCGTGCCAGAGACTTGTTTTTGATGATGGCGATGTAGTCCTTGGTATTGTTTGCGGATATGGTTGCATTGACCAGCTGCATCAGATAATCCAGACCGCCGATACGGTCATACACGCCAAAATCCTTCAGCTTCGTAGAAAGAGAAACGGTATCGACCTGTTCCCTTTTCTCATACATGGCCGACATGACGTTATAAATATGCTGATGCTTCTCCAGATAAAAATCATCCGCCTTGATCTCGGCTTCCGCACACTGACGCATCGCCTCAGGATACAGCATGATATTTCCTAAAAGAGACTCTTCTGCCTCTATGGAATACGGCATTGATTTGTTGCTCATGTTTAATCCTCAATCAGTTCTACTTTGATCTTTCCGATCACATCCTTATACAGTTCGATCCTGATCTCATATGTACCCAGTTCATTCAAAGGTTCATTATCCTTGATCTTTCGCTTGTCGATCGCGATACCCTGCTTTTTCAGTTCATCCTCAATCTGTTTGGTGGAAACAGAACCGGATACCTTTCCTTCTTTGGCTTTCACCTTGAAAATCAGGGTTCTGTCTTCCAGGATCTTCTTCAGTTCTTTCGCTTCTTCTCTTCTCTTCTCATCCAGTTCAGCTTCTTCCTTCTTCTGCTGATCCAGGACTTTCTTCGAACCGGATGAAGCCATGACCGCAAGACCGCGGGCAATCAGATAGTTGCGGGCATAGCCATCGGCAACATCCTTGATTTCACCCTTTTTTCCAACTTTATTGACATCAGTTAACAGTATTACTTTCATCGCTCTCTCCTTTCAGATAATCATCCAGTATCTTTAACAGGTCCGCTTCCAGTTTTGAAACGGCGGTATTGCTGGCCTGCATGCCTGCAGCCGTCATATGACCTCCGCCCTGCATCTTTTCCATGATGACCTGTACATTGATCTTGCCTTTTGATCTTGCCGAGATCATCGCTTCCTCCTTGCCTGTATAACATATGACAAAAGCCGCTTCGACCTCTTTTACTTTTACCATCATATCACAGGCCTGGGATGCCAGAGAACGGCTGAATATTCCTTCGTTCAAGGATGCGATCATGATCTCGTTTCTGTAAAGCTTTCCGGCATTGATGATCTTGCTTCTCTGCATGACGTTTTCATACGATTCCTGCGACAGTTCGTCACAAAGCATCGGATCGGCGCCGTATCTTCTAAGCTGTTTCGCTACATCAAAGGTCCTGGAACCTGTTCTGACACGGAAACGGTCCGTATCGATCAGTATGCCCAGATACATGATATTGGCTTCTTCCGGGCTTACTTCTACCTTCCTGCCGAAGTAAGGGAAGAATTCAATCACGATCTCACAGGTCGATGAGGCGGCAGCTTCCACATAAGCCATCATCGGTATCACATCCAGATCGGCTCTACGTCTATGATGGTCAATGATGATGATCTTTCTGGCTTTCGTCAAAAGGTCAGATCCGTTGGACTGCAGCATGCTGTGGTGGTCGACCATGACCACCAGCGTTTCATCATCAAGCTGTTCCATGGCTTCCGTTTCCGTAACAAAAGTGTGTTTCTTTTCCAGAACACCTGCATATTTCTTCATGACGTCGTAGATCATCGGTTCCATGCCGCCGCTTCTGGATACGATATAGGTCGGTTTATCCAGAGACAGGGAAATCACCGACATGGCGATTGCCGAACCGATGCAGTCAGCGTCCATTTCCTTGTGTCCTACGATGATCACGTTTCTCGATTTCTCGATCAGATCCCTGATGCTGTTGGATGCGACACGGACCTTTGTTTTGTTCTGGTTCTCCCTGGCTTCCGAATTCCCGCCAAAGAACATCGCGTCTTCACCGATTTTTCTGACAACGACCTGGTCTCCTCCTCTGGTCTGAGCAAGAGTCAGCAGGGAACGTACGGATTCATCCAGTTCCTCGTAGTTTTCGCTTCCTCTGGAAAACGCCATCGACAGAGTAACATCCAGACCGGCGTCCTTGGAGACCTTGCGGACTTTGTTCAGAATTGAGAAACGGTCGTTCATGATGCTGCGGAAGATCTGCTCGTTCATGATCAGCAGCATCCTGTTATTCTTTAGAGTCTTGTATACGATCTGGTAATTCTTGAAATAATCGATTACCGGTACTTTGATATAGGAGTTCACGTAAGACAGATCGTCTTCCGACATCGTCGATTCATCGTAGTTGTCGTAGCTGACCAGTCCCAGTACGCAGCTGCTGTCCCCGAGCTTCTTGTTCAGATCGTATTCGGCAGTGATGTTCTTGAAGATCAGAACACTCTCCTTGTCGATCTTGTATACGGAATACTTCTCGTCATTGATGATGACCGTCTGGGTATTCGCTTCATTCTTCAGCATCTCCTGCAGTTCCGGCAGCCAGTTCAGCAGTTTCTCGTTCAGATGGTCCATGTTTCTCTTCGAGAAGAAATCAGACAGAAAAACGATCTCATAGTTGTCGTTGTATGCCAGAATACCGATGTCGCAGTGTTCCAGTACTTCCTTATAGGCCAGATCCAGCCGGCTTTCGATGTCTTTGTTGGCTTCTGCCCGCATCACATCCATGGAATAGTAGATGATCAGAAGAACGACGACAAACACTGCCGCTACGATGGCGGCCAGAATGACGTTCTGTTTAAAAAACAGCGACAACGCCGTAAGGCTTAAAACAACGGCGGCAATCGTAAAGATCGCCAGAGATGTTACAAATGTTCTTCTTTTCATGACTGTTGATTCGGGATCTTCGATTCCAGATATCTTCTAAGCGGTCCGCTTCCGTAAAGGAAACCCAGTATCATTAAGACGATCAGCAGAACCGGTATAAAGAAAGCCATCAGGATAAAGAACGATCCGATGTTTCTTTTCAGAACGATAACACCGTAAAGGATCACAAACAGATATCCGTAATAAAGAAGGATCATCGTTCCAAGCAAAGCTATCGTCATGCCGGCGTAGTAGAAGATCTGATTATCGACATAGCGGTTCACAAAAAACAGGAATGTTGACAGAAAACTGGCGTAGGCCAATACAGGGTTCGGCTTGAGATCCCAGATGTTGACTCTGCCCAGATCGGCGATCTTGAAACGTTTCAGAAGGAATACGCTTAGCAGATGGATCAGCACGCCCTCCATCGCACCCATGACGATGGTCGAAAAGACGTAGATGACAACCAGGATCTTATCAAAATCCAGTCCCGCTGAAGTAAAGATCGTCTCATAGCTGATGCCGGAAATGGATCCGGCTTCGCTCATGGCTGTTTTATATTGAGCGATCATTGTCGCTACCGGGAAGCCCAGAAGCGGATAGACCACAAAAGAAGCGATGATCTCGCCTACGACGTAGACCATGATTGCCAGAAACAGCAGCGTCTGCTTATCCAGATTCCTTTTCATCCCGACGGAATAGACGATTCCAGTCAGAATTCCTACCGGAACATAAATCAGATAGGTAAACTGGAAATTCCCCAGCAGAAAGCTGATGATGATCAGTCCTACGGAGAGAACCAGTCCGTCTTTTACCGTATGCATGGCACTGTAAAGGATTACCACGACCGGAACAATCAGTACAACAAGTTCGGTAAACCAGTAGGCCGTCATTCTGTCGATCAGGATCATTGCACCGATGATGGCAAGCATCATGGCACCCTGTGTCAGTTTCTTTGTTTTGTTCATACTACTTTATTATAAAATAAAAAACCTCCCGAATGGAGAGGTCTTTATGAAACTAATCGGCAATATAAGGTAATAATGCCATCTGACGCGCTCTTTTGATTGCGGTAGAGAGCATTCTCTGATACTTCGCGCTTGTGCCTGTAACACGTCTAGGAGTGATCTTTCCGTTTGGAGAGATAAACTTCTTCAACAATTCGACATCCTTGTAATCGATATATTCGATCTTGTTCTTGGTAAAGTAACAGACTTTTTTATAACCTACTCTTTGTTTTCTGAAAGCCATGGTTCATTCCTTTCTAAATATCAATAAAACGGCAGATCATCACTGGAAATATCCAGCGAAGGCGTATTCGAGAAATCATCGTCCATGGAATCAGGATAGCCGGGATCTGCAGCCGGTGTAAAGGTCTGGTTCTGCGGAGCATAACTGTTTCCTGAAGAAACAGACATTCCGTTTCCTGTTCTGTTGGATATGATCTGTACATTGTCCGCTACGACTTCGGTAACGTATACCTTTCCATTCGGACCGTCATAGCTTCTGGTCTGTATCCTGCCTTCAACGGATACGATCGTTCCTTTTGACGCATAGTTGGAGAGAAAGTCGGCAGACTGTCTCCAGGCGATGCAGTTAATGAAATCCGCTGTCTGTCCTGCCTGCTGCTGCGACTGGAATCTCCTGTCTACGGCAACCGTAAAGCTGCATACAGAAGCGTTTGAATTGGTTTTTCTCAGTTCAATGTCTTTTGTCAGACGACCGACCAGTACGACCCGATTCAAGTTGATCATTATTTGCTTCCTTTTTTCTCATCAGTTGAGATCGTCATCAGTCTTACAATGTCGTTGCTGATACCCATTAAACGCTTGAATTCGTTTAATCCGTCAACATCAACAGTATAAGTGACTACAACGTAATATCCCTTAGACATATGATCGATTTCATAAGCGAAATCTCTCATGCCCCAGTCGTCAACATTGTCGATCGTGCCGCCGTGCTGAGTGATGATGCCGTGCATCTGTTCTACCAATGCAGCTCTTGCAGCGTCGTCGAGACTGGACTTGATGATATACATAGTCTCGTATTGTTTCATTCTTTTACCTCCTTCTGGACTAACGGTCTATTGCTAGACAAGGAATAGTTTTTTCTATTCGCTTGATTATTATAACAAATATCTTAAAAAATGTGCAATAAAGATTTTATAATATTGGTATGGCTTTAGACGGCATCATTTTAAGCAAGATCAAGGAGGATCTGGAAGCCTATCTTCCGATCCGGATCAACCGCATTTCGCAGACCAGCGCTACTGAAGTCGTCTTTAATGTGCATGCGGATAACGTCAGGACAAATCTGGCCATTTCCTTACATTCCAACTACAACCACATCTGCCTTTCTAATAAGAATTATACGACCTACAACGATCCTTCGACTTTTGTCATGGTTTTAAGAAAATACCTGCTTAACGGCATTATCTACCGGATCGAACAGTTCGGCTACGACCGATATCTGCTTTTGCACATCAGAGCAAGGAATGAGCTTTACGACGAGAAGGAATACGTTCTTTCCGTTGAACTCATGGGCAAGTACGCCAATCTGATCCTGGTTTCCGATGAAAACAGGATCATCGATGCCTTGAAGAAGATACCGCCTTACGAAAACACCAGAAGAACCATTCTTCCGGGCGCTGCCTTCACCCTTCCGGAAAAGCAGGACAAGCAGGATCCTTACTGTCCTTCAGACATCAGCTTCGATGAATCGCTGGTCAATCAGATTCAGGGTTTTTCGAAACTGCTGGAAAATGAGGTCCGTTACCGCATGTCTGCCCTGACTTATGAGGAAATCATGAAACAGGTAAAAGAATCCAGGCACCTGTATCTGACCAGGGTTTCAGACAAATATGAATTCCATGTCATCCCTCTGACGCATCTTGAAAAGGAGGCGGTTCAGTGGAACATCCAGGAAGGCCTGGATGAAGTCTATTATCGGGATGATGAAAAGGAGCGTATCAGGAATATCTCCGATGATCTTTTCAAGGTCGTCAGAAGACAGATCAAGCATTTCGAAACCAAGATCCGCAAACTGAATGTTTCTCTTGAGGAAGCATTGAATCTGCAGGGAGACAAAGAAAACGGGGATCCTCTCTATACTTATGAGAATCTCGAACAGAAAGGCCTGAAACAGCTCGAGATCAGCGATTTCAACGGAGAAATGAAACAGATCGCTCTGGATCCGAAACTATCGATTAAAGGCAATGCGAACAGGTACTATTCTCTGTATCAGAAGAAACGTAAAGGAAAGAGTCATATCGAGGAACAGATCGGTATCGCCGAAAAAGAACTGGAATATTTTGAATCCATCAGCGAACAACTTTCAATCGCCGATTATGCGGATGCCTTGGACATCAGAGAAGAACTGTCAAGATACGGCTATCTGAAAAAGAACATCTCCAAAAACAAGAAAAAGAAAAAAGTCAATCTCTATCAGATTTCTGTCGATGGATATGTGATCACTTTCGGCAAGAACAACATTCAGAACTCTTATCTGTCTTTTGAATATGCCCGCAGCAACGATACCTGGTTCCACGCCAAGCAGTTTCACGGTTCCCATGTCACGGTCAATACGGACAAACCAAGCGAAAAGATCATCAGGATCTGCGCCAATCTGGCTGCCTACTATTCAAAAGGACGCTACTCCTCATCCGTTCCGGTCGACTACTGTCTTGTTAGAGACCTGAAAAAAGTAAAAGGTGCGAAATCCGGTTTCGTCACCTTTAAGAACTATAAGACAATCTACATTGATCCGATCGAAGACAAGGATCTAACGATCAGCGTTATTTAGATACTGTTTCAGTTTCTTGATTTCGTACGGTTTCAGCAGGCGGTATTCACCGCTTTTTAAGTTGCCCAATTCGATACCTGCTTCTGAGATTCGGTGCAGCTTTATGACGGTGTAGCCGATCGATTCGAACATCTTCCTGATTTCCCGGTTCTTCCCTTCATGGATCGTCACTTCCAGGAATGAAGTATAGCGGTTCTCGTTCTTCCTGATCAGCTT
The DNA here is from genome assembly GCA_017418585.1 of Erysipelotrichaceae bacterium. GTDB lineage: Bacteria > Bacillota_I > Bacilli_A > Erysipelotrichales > Erysipelotrichaceae > Colivicinus. Next base: position 21,261 of record JAFONG010000117.1, read on the forward strand.
TACCTGAGCAGGAGATGTGATGTAGTCATCTACTATAACTCCCTTGCACAGCTGTTCAATCTCATCCTGCCTGATCAGACCGTCGATCGTTACCTCGTAAGTCTTCTCAACTTCGTATTTCGGATGAATGATCTTCTGCATCAGTTCCCCGTCATTGCTTAAAAGCAGCAGACCGCTGGAATCAAAATCCAGCCTTCCGATCGGAAAAATACGGTATGGCGAATCAATCAGATCGACGACCGTCTTTCTTCCCTTATCGTCAGAAACGGAAGAAATCACGTTTTTCGGCTTATTCAAAAGATAGACGACCTTTTCTTCTTTCCTGACAGGTCTTCCTTCTACCGTGATCTCATCTTCAGGATCGGCTTTAAACCCAAGCTCCGTAATGATCCTGCCGTTGACCGCTACCTTCCCTTCCAGTATCAGTTCTTCGGCTCTTCTTCTGGAACAGATTCCGCTTCCTGCAATAATCTTCTGTAGTCTTTCCATTGTTTCTTGTCCATGTTGTCGAAAATATAGTATATGATGATGCCGATCACACCGCTGATCGACAGGATCAGCACCATCAGCATATCCATGTTGATTCTGTGATTGTCATAACCCATGTTTTCATAAGTCAGGTCTTCAGCCGTATCCTCAAAACCGTATCGATTGACACCAGGCATCTTTAAGATCTCATACGGACCTGATTCGCCGATCAGAAACTGAATATAGTTCTCTGTCTGTGTCGTCCTGCACTTGATGACATCGCCGTTCTGGTTTACGTGGTATACGGAGTA
>JAFONG010000118.1 GCA_017418585.1 Erysipelotrichaceae bacterium
ACGGCCTTGGAGAACCAGGCAAAGCGGAAACGGTCGTCGTCATAACCGTACAGTCCGTCTCTATGGAACAGATCCATGTTGTCGATGAACCACACCGTTACGCCGGATAGAACGGTTCTGAACAGACCACAGTACAGCGTTCTATTCCCCAAAGTAACGGAGAAGTCCCTGACGTATTCGCATTCCTTTTCGAATCTTTCTCTGACGCATTTATAGTAAGGCGTAATGATCTCGACATCATTGCCCGTCTTAAGCAGCGCCGGAGGCAAAGAAAATGCGACATCGGCCAGACCGCCCGACTTGGAATACGGCGCACATTCACTGGTGACAAACAGGATCTTCATGGTGTTTTCTCCTTTGATGATTTTGTGTTTCCTTCTTTCTTTCATTGTATCACTGAATCGTCATCACTTGCTTCTGATACAAAAAAACGAAGACCTGCGTCTTCGCTTTCTTTATTTTGTTATCGCCAGCATCAGTGTTCCTAACAGGAACAGAACGATAGAAGTAAACAGGAAAAGTTTTGTCTTCCTTGAAATACCGGCAAATTCCTTGTAGTAAATGCCCCAGAAAATCGTCCAGAGATTGAAGGTTCTTCCCAGCAGGAAAGAAACCATGGCCGTCAGTGCCGGCATGGAGTAGATGGAAATCAGATTGCCGCCGTAGTGACATACGGCAGAGATCATGCCCAGCAAGATCGGAGTCTTGCTTGCACCGATACAGAATACGGTCTTCCACTGTTTTTTAACCGTAAACAGGATTAAGGATATGATCAGAACAGATAAGTAAGAACCGGTTACCATGTATGCACAGGTCAGTACCGGAGGAATGCCTCTGGCTGTTCCCGTTGCTGTGCCGATAGACCAGCCGTTAGTCAGAATTGCCGATACCAGCATGATTCCCAGCAACGGCAGAGTAACATTGTTCCTGGCGTTTTTAACACCATGATCTTCGTTTCTTAAGTAAGATGCGTAAGCCGAGATGATCGCTGCAGCAATATACACGGCCGCTGTCAGAAGCACCATGAAGAGACCGCTTTCCGGAACGCCTTCCTCCATAATGGATGTTATCATACCTAGAACGACACCGACTCCCCCGCTTACTGTAACCGATAGAATCAGGCCGACATCCTTCATGACCGTCAGAGAACAGAACATGCCTGTAGACATCATGGCTCCGCCCATCAGTATTCTGCCTATCGTCGGAAGATATTCTTTTGTTAAGGAGAGAATGCTCCCATCCAGCAACATCGGAGCTACGATCAGAGTAACGCTCCAGATCAGAACAAAGGAAAATGTATAAAGCCAGAAAATCAGTCCGGTGATTGGATAACCTTTCAGGTGTTTTACTACCTGCATCCAGCTGCCCCACATAAAAGCTGCGAAGATCGTTAAGATAAATGACAGTCCTGTTGAAAAATACATCATGCCTCCTTAATACGTTATCTGCGAAACAATTCTATTTACTTTTTTCATTTTATTCATTCTGACTTCTTTTTCAACCGCTATTCATAAAAAGCATCTGCGGTTATCTCGCTTTATGATCCGATATAATAGACGAATCCTGCCGAAATGATCCCTGCGATCGATGTCTTTTTTTCTCGTCTCTTTTATAAAAGCATTATAGAGGGGTTACACGAAACGATCACAGAAAACATGTTATGATGAAGACAGAAAGACACGGGCTTTGCCCGAAGAAAGGATCATTTATGTTACACGAACTTGATTTTCTCTCTTTTAATGAACGGGACAGAGTCTACGGATGGATCTATGTTCCTGCCTGCAGACCTTTAGGCATCATTCAGCTGATTCACGGTTTTGGCGAACATTCACGCCGTTATCTACATATGATCACCAGTTTCATGGAAGCAGGATACATCGTTGCCGCGGATGACCATGTAGGTCACGGAAAAACCGCACTGGAGAACGACAGCTGGGGCAACTGGGGCGAGAAAGGTTTTGAGACGATGGTGGAGGACGAGAAGAAGCTTCACGATCTGGTAGTCGAGAAATATCCTAATCTTCCTTACTTCATGTTCGGTCATTCCATGTGTTCCTTCATTACCAGACAGTACATCGCCAGATACGGAAAGGATCTCTCAGGAGCGACGATCTGCGGAACGACCGGCGTATGGCCGAATCTGGATGAGAATATTGCGATCGTTCAGAAGCTGGTAGATGAAGGAAAAGGCGACGACTCCGATCCGAGCCTTGGCGCCACTTTCATGGGCTGGATGTTTGCCCGCTGTAAGGAAGGCGTAACGCTCGGCAACGAATGGATCTGCGACAGTCCGTATGTACAGAAAGAT
>JAFONG010000119.1 GCA_017418585.1 Erysipelotrichaceae bacterium
AACGAAATAGACTTTCTTTTCATCCTTGCTCAGCTGGATGTTGGAAAGCGGCTGATACTTGTAGATCAGGTCTCTCTTGATTTCTTTCATTGTCTTACTCCCAACAGTTTGATTCTGTCTCTATTCTCCGCGAGGAAGGATTCTTTCCCGTCATGATACACTACGGTTTCTTCCGTAAAGATGTAGGTGTCCTGTCGATACATCTCCAGATATTCCAAAATGCTCAGTTCCAGAGCGTAGGAAGTATCTTCCCTGATCAGAAGACTGCCGTGCGGGATCTCGCCGCTTTGGTTGTCCCAAAGTCCGATCGTCGGTCCTGCGGAATGACCGAAGAGTCCGCAAGGATGGGAATAAAGAAACGGTCTGAGTCCGGCCTTCTTTCCTTCTTCAACGCTCAATTTAAACGTCTCGTTGCCGCTAAGACCCTTGGCCATGTTGCTTCTGACGATATCCTGAAACAGATTGTTGCGTTTCATCGCCTGTTTCAGTTCTTCAGGAAGATCCGTTTCATTGTCTCTTGCGACATAGGCCAGTCTCTGGGTATCCGTACATAGATTCAGATAGACGATGCCGAAATCGCAGTGCAGCAGATCTCCTTTTTCAATGACCGTATCTTCTTCCAGCATTCCGCCCTGTCTTTGCAGATCGACGGTAGCAGGGAACCACAGAGTCAGACCCTTGTCGTTGGTCATCTGTTCCATGAAATCCATCACGTCTCTGCAGGTGGTCTTTCCCGGCCTGATCACTTCATCGGAGAATGCCGCTTCAATGATCTCCATGGCTTCTTTCATGACTTCCGGATAGTATTTCAGTTCCGTTGCCGTTCTGGTCTCCAGATAACGGATGCCAAGCAGATCGGCACTGACGAACCGATCGGTTAAATCATCAGGAAGCTCTTTCCTGAACATTTCATACAGCGAATGACTTAACCCATCGGTATATGCATAGTCCTGCTTCGAAACATCGATCGCAATGTTCTTCGGATCCAGCTGTCTCAGCACCCTGGTCAAAGCTTCCATCTGCGTCTCGCTTTTTACGTCATATTCCCGTTCATAGAATCTGGCCAGATCGGGATCCGGACGGGAAACGGAAATATTACGCGTGATATCGCCCTTGTGGTAAAAAACAAAGATCGACAGTCTTCTGGCCGTCGGAAAATGGCATGGAGTAATGAACTTCATGATCGGATCTTCGTTGTATTCTCTGCAGGCGATCAGCCAGCATTCTATTCCGCATTCCTCCATGACCTTAGGCAGAACCGTTTCCAGTCTTTCCTTCAGACACTGATCGGCGATCTCATACTGTTTCTTTAGACTGTACATATAACCTTCTTTCATCTGGAAAGATAAGGGATCACGAAGATCCCTTATCTAAGCATTTAAATGATATTCTGTCGATTATTTGTTGACATCAACATACCAGAAGATGGAGTTGCCCTGGCCGTTGTCGAAGTCGCCTGTTACGTATGTGTGACGCAGACAAGCTGAACCATAACCGAATAGAGGAATTACCATCGCCTGATCTTCAACCAGATATTTCTCTGCTTCATGCAGCTTGGCAATTCTTTCCTGACCGGACATAGAAGCGATTTCGAGCATCAGCTCGTCGTAAGCGACATCGCCCCAGGAAGCCTTGGTCTGGTAAGTGTATGTAGCCATATCCAGATATGTCAGAGCGTCGTTGTAGTCAGCAGACATTGCGCCTCTGGCTGCCTCGAAGTGAGCCTGATTGTCTCTGTCATCGAAGAATGTACGGACATCGCCTGTCTTTAACGTCAGGTTGATACCGATGGCAGCGAGCTGATCTTTCAGAACGGCTGCGACTGTATCGTGTGTCGTGTTCTGGTTGTAGTAGTATTCCAGTTCAAGCGGGTTGTCTACGCTGTAGCCTGCTGCAGCAAGATATTCCTTGGCTGCATCCGGATCGTAAGAGCAGAGGTCTCCGCCTGTCGTACGGAAGTCGCCGTCAACAGGGTCAACGATTCCGTGAGGAACGAAACCGTACAGAGGATAGTAGATCGTACCTGCGTCGATCGCATCGACGATGGCCTGTCTGTCTAATCCGTAAAGGATGGCTTTTCTGACATTGACATCCAGCAGAGCTTCATTCGTAGCTGTTTCAGGTCTCATGTTCAGTTCCATGTAGTAGTTGACGTTGCCTGAAGCGAACAGTTCGGAATCGTCATACAGCTTGGAAACAGTACCTGCGGACAGCGAAGTCGCGAAGTCGATTTCTTCTGTCTGATATGCCATCAGCTGAGATTCCATGTCGGTGATAACCAGACAGTCAAGTCCGTCAACCTTTACCTTGTCGGCATCGAACCAGTTAGGGTTCTTTACAGAAGTGATTTCTGCAGCCGGGTCAATTGCAGTCGGAGTGAATGGACCGGAAGTCGGGTAACCAGGAGTGTTGGCCCATGTGTAGTCGCCTGAAGGTGCAAAGTCAGGTCTCAGAGGATAATAGATGCCGCCCCACAGCAGTGATGTGAAGAAGCTGCATGGCTTGACGAGTGTGTACTCGACAGTCTTTTCATCCAGAGCCTTGATGCCCAGGTCGGTCATGTCATCGGTATTTGCGTATACGTAATCCTTGGCGTTGACAATGTAGTCGGTGATCCATGCCAGGTAGGATACTTCCGCATCGCCCAGTGACAGAGCGTGTTTTGGACCGTAGACGAAGTCTTCGGCTGTGACAGGCTTACCGTCGGACCAGGTGTTGTCGTTGATGGTGATGGTGTAAACCAGACCGTCATCGCTAACCTTTGTATCTACTGCAGCTGCAGGCAGAATGCCGGTAGGTGAGAAGTAGTACAGAGGATAGTAGAACTGATTGATGACGTAAGAACCGATGGAGTCGGATGCGATAGCAGGGTCCAGGTAGTTCGGTGAGTCACCGATCGCATACTTGAAGACTTTGCCTTCAGCAACATCTCCGCCGCCATTGTCAGATCCGCCACCGCATGCTGACAATGATACTATCATCAATAAGCTGAGTAATAGAACGAATAATTTTTTCATGTTCATTGTTCTTCCTTTCTTCTTATTTTTCATACAAGAAACATGTAATCAGTCGATTGCCGACCTGGATCGGTTGCGGTGTTTCTTTGGAACACCTTGCCGTTGCCTTGGAGCAACGTGAGGCAAAAGGACAGCCGGCCGGAGGATTGATCGGTGACGGGATCTCTCCTTCGAGAATAATACGGTTTTTCGCTTTTGCGATATCTGGATCCGAAATCGGAATCGCTGACAGTAATGCAATGGTATAAGGATGCAGCGGACGGTAGAATACGTCTTTCGCCGGTCCTACTTCCATCATGTGCCCAAGATACATGACGCCGATACGGTCGGAGATGTGTCTGACCATCGACAGGTCGTGGGCAATAAACAGATACGAGAGGTTCATCTCTTTCTGAATGTTTTCCAGAAGATTGATGACCTGGGCCTGAATGGATACGTCCAGAGCCGAGATCGGTTCGTCGCAGACGATGAACTTCGGATTGACCGCCAGCGCTCTGGCTATGCCTATCCTCTGCCTCTGGCCGCCGGAGAATTCGCTTGGATACCTGCGGATGTGGTCCGGTTTCAGACCGACGATGTTCAGCAGTTCAACGACTCTCGCTTCTCTTTCGGCTGCAGTCTCGTATATGTTGTGAATGATCATCGGTTCCATGATGATTTCGCCGACGGTCATTCGTGGATTTAGTGAAGCATACGGATCCTGGAAGATCATCTGAACATCCTTCCGGAAGGCTTTCAGTTCGTTGCCTTTCAGATCCGCAATGTTCTTGCCTTCGTATTCGATGGTACCTTCCACCGGTTCATACAGCTTTACGATCGTTCTTCCAAGCGTCGACTTTCCGCATCCGGATTCGCCGACCAGACCGAACGTCTCTCCTTCCTTGACATCGAAGCT